>CBIHPU010000253.1:0-5770 GCA_966211935.1 uncultured bacterium
AGTTCAAGGAAATCTTTATTTGCAGCATAACATTTCCGCTGACGGAAAAGGTTTCAGAGGAGGAGCAAAAACGCCTTCAGGTATTGGCGGCGCTTGCGATGAAGATCTTTATTCGACCTTGTATTCAAATGATGCGGCAATGAAAGGTGAAGGAGTTATTGCAACAACAACACTTACTGCGGCAGGGCGCGCGCCTGCGGTTAACGGCGGAGGTGGAGGCGTGCAACATAATGGCGGTGGGGCTGGCGGAGCAAATTATACTGCGGGAGGATATGGAGGAGTGGGGTATGTGCACAAGTGCACAACCATGTTTGCGGGAGGAATGGGCGGTTATGATCTGCAATGGAACATCACTCCAGACAGAATATTTTTTGGCGGCGGCGGTGGCGGCGGTCATGATAATGATGGATTTGGAACATCGGGCGCACCTGGCGGTGGAATAATTATTCTGAAATGTGATACACTATTTTCTTCCGGAACTTGTACGGGCGTTTCAGTTTCCGCAAATGGAAATAACGCGGCCCACGACGCGCAGGATGGAAAAGGCGGAGGAGGAGCAGGTGGCAGTATATTATTGGATGTACAACACGTAAAAAGTAATTCGGCTTGTCCTCTTAAGATTTCTGCCAATGGAGGAAATGGAGGTAATGTTACCGTTTCCAAACAACATGCGGGCGGCGGCGGCGGCGGACAAGGCGTTGTTATGTTATTGTGCGGCGGTAGCGAACAAAATGTTGTGTTTGAAACAAAGAATGGAAAAGGAGGAAAGAACATGACATCCTTCAGTCCATCTTATGCGGGAGACGCAGCCGGTATAGACAACACTGCAATCTTTATCGGAATTCCTTCTGATACAGTTCCGGCAATTTTTTCATCGCTGAGTGCGCAGCAGGATTCATTTAAAATGCAGGTGCAATGGACAACAACATTTGAGAAGAACGTTTCCAATTTTCAACTTCAGTATTCAACTGGTGGAGTTTGGCAAACAATTGCAACAGTTACTGGTCATGGTCCCGGCATTTTTACCGGTACTTTTAATTATACTTATACGCACACTACTCCGCAGGAAGGAGGAAATTACTATCGTCTTTTAATTAATGACACGCTTGGTTGCAGCTTTTATTCGCCTTATTGGGTTGGGAATTTTACTGAGCCAATTTACGAGCAGGAGATCAGTATCTTCCCTAATCCTGTAAAGGACGATTTCATTATTCGCAGTAATTATGCTTTTGAGGATTCCTGGTTCAAGGTTTATGATGCGAGAGGAAGAGAAGTGAACGCGGTGTTTGAAATGATCACGGAGAAAAAATATCACGTGTACGCGCCTTCGCTGGCGCAGGGAGTTTATTTTGTGCGTTGCCTTTCGAACAAAAAGAAACGCATTATAAAATTTGTTGTGTGGAACTGATTTTTTTCTGAAATGATTCTTTCTTCGTCTGAAATATTTAAACTGCTTTCTCAGATCCCTGATCCGGAAATTCCTGTCATCAATATTGCCGAACTCGGCGTGCTTCGTGAAGTGGATGTGGTTGGTGATAAAGTGATCGTTAAAATTACGCCCACTTACAGCGGTTGTCCTGCCATGAAGCAGATGGAAGACGATATTTACGCTCTCCTGAAAAAAGAAGGAATTGAAAATGCGGAGGTGAAGATGATCTATAATCCGCCCTGGACAACAGACTGGATAACTGAAGCCGCGAGAAAAAAACTTTTCGAATACGGTATTGCGCCGCCTGAAAATACATCTTTAGATAAATCTGTTTTAACGGGAAAAAAGAAGATCGTTTGTCCAAACTGCAGATCAGAAAATACTGAACTTGTCAGCCAGTTCGGAAGTACCGCCTGCAAAGCGCTATATAAATGCAAAGATTGCCTTGAGCCTTTTGATTATTTTAAATGTATTTGAGAACCTGATTCAGCGTTTCTTTTCAGCCATTTAAAACCTTCTTAAAATAATTCAGGTAATTGTTTTTTTGTGATTCTACCGAATACTTTTCAATTACTGTTTTCCTCGCCGCTTTTCCGATTCGTTCTCTCAGTTCAGCCTCGTCTATAAGTTTTTCCAGAACCTGAAACCACTCCTGGTCGGTGCTGGCAAGAAATCCATTTACGTCTTGTTGTATGATCTCTGTGTTCACTCCTACCGGACTCACAATTGTTGGTATTTCCAGTGACATATAGGATAGCGCTTTTAATCCGCATTTGCCTTTGGCCCATTCATCATCAGGCAAAGGCATTATTCCAATGTCAAAAGAATTCAGAATATTTACTTCTTCTTCAGCACTCCATTTGATTCCTTTTATTCCGAGTTTGTCATTCATGTACGTATCATCTCCCATAACAACGAAATCAACTTTATCTCCGTATTTTTCTTTTACTTTAGAAAGATAAGGAACAGCATACTCAAAATGTTTTATTGTTGTAATACTTCCGCTCCAGCCGATTACTATTTTATTTTTTTTCTTTTTCGATTGATCCGGTTTAAAAATTTCTGTATCAATTGTAGTTGGTATCACTACAACATTTGAGTTGAATTTTTTCGCGTAGCTGGCCAGATAGTTATTACCAGCAAAAACAAGATCCGCATATTTAATATTTATTGCTGTTTTCTGCGGATTTTTCATCCACTCCCATTTTTTATTGCCCTCGCTGGTATCCATCAGCCAGATCGAATCATCAAAATCGAAAATAAATTTTGCCCCGGATTCCTTTATTTTTTTCTCAAACCAGGTGTTACCTATCATCAACGCTTCACGCTGAACAAAGACAATATCGAATTCATTATAGCGTCTTTTATCTTTCAATCGCTTTGAAATGGCATGCAGGAGTATGCCGAATTTCTTTAGAAAGTGTCCGGACGCGTAAAAATATTTATCGACATCTTCAGTAATTATATAGGAGAGCTCGCAACCAAATCCATTTTGTTCCAGGAATCTGAAATATTGTTCAAACCGATAACGCTGGCTGGGAGATCTGTTGGGACGGTGTGCAGCCAGGAATAATACGCGGGGCATAGGCCTTGCAAAGTAACAAAAAAATCAGATTAAGTTTTTACTGAACTATTAGTCTTACAGTGCGCTGTTCTTTTTCCGTACTGATCCGGACAAAATAACTGCCTCTCGAAAGTTTAAGTTGTTCTGCATCCAGGATCAAATTTATCTTTCTGTTTTCAGCATTCACTTTCAGTTCAATAATTTGTCCCAATGTATTTATCAACTCGATCTTCATTAATTTTTCACCTTCAGGAATGGAAAATTGTAATGTTGCTGTACTGTACGTTGGATTTGGAAACAGCAATATGCCGGCTTTATCGTCAATTATGTTTATTCCGGTTGAAGTTAGCACCAGCACTCCGTCAGAAACTATTGAATCTGAAGTCAGACCTGCGCCATTTGTTGCGCGCAACGATGCATAATACATTTGTCCGTTGTTCAATGTTAGTCCGTTGGATGCGACAATTGTGCTTGTTCCATTTGTTGTCCACGGTTTAACGTCTTGCGCGCCGGGCGAGCTTCCAAGACAATATTCATATTGCGCAATGGCTGAATTCGTATCTGCAAATGTTGTCCAGTTCGCAGTCAAGGTTGTTGTGAGATTGGTTGTATCAATATCACTTCCTAATCCATCGTTAATATTCATTGCTGTAACATCTGGTTTGGTCCAATCTACGTTCAAATCCAGGTAATCAATAGCACTTAGATTATTGGCATTATCTTTTGTGATGGATTTTATTTTAGCGGCGAATGTTGATGGATCAGGATTCTGGAACATGATGTCATTGCTGTTTGCGCTTCCAACTGTAACATTTACGCTGGCAACGCGACTCCTGTATACTTTAAAATCGTTAACAGTATAAACACAATTTCCACTGCGAAAGGAAATAAAATTTCCATTGGAATATGGTGAAGGATCTGTCCATGATCCTACATAATTATTATCGATCCAGATCTGAGTCGAGCCACTGATCCTGTCGAACGTAATTTTAAAATCATACCACTGCGCAGGATTTAACGTGTAATTCACTGTTTGCTGCAATGTGAACGTATCGTTAACCACTTTATAAAACTGCACTTGATCCTGGTCAACTCTGAACCAGATAAAATAAGAGTTCTTTCTATTACTGTACTGCGCGCTATCACAGAAGAAATGAAATCCGGCGCGACGATTAGTGCCAACGCCATC
Source organism: uncultured bacterium (assembly GCA_966211935.1). Lineage (GTDB taxonomy): Bacteria > Bacteroidota > Bacteroidia > B-17B0 > Aurantibacillaceae > AM-1111. The sequence goes on from CBIHPU010000253.1 coordinate 4,183, forward strand.
AATTTTTCCTGCCCAATGATACAAATAGCGATTACTTAAGTTTTGTTTTAACGGAGCATAAATATTTGTATTGCTGTTCGCTTCATCGGATTGTTCGAGGTATGTATTATTTATCGCCCACACTCCGCTTGCAGGAGTCCAGTCAGGATGAATTGCAGCGTCAAAATTATCAGAGAAAAATCCGCGCGTGTTGTTAGCTCTCCATTCTGTTCCATTATAAGTTAACACCTGGTAAAAACTTTTTTCAATTCCGCTTCCTCCGCTATTGTCTGTATCCGCAAATGTTGCGGTGAAATTTTGTGTGATCCAGGTTGATGGCGCGCTGACATTTGTTGTTGGCACTATATTATCATTGATGCAGGTCCAGATTGCCGTGTAGCCCGGGTTGACTGTTCCTCCGTCAGCTTTGAATTTTACCGTAATGTTTCCCTGCGTTGAAGTGATTGTTCCGGGAGAATTTGTGCCGGTGTAGGCGCCAATCAATGGAGAATTAACTGATGGTCCATCATACAACCACAATGTATCGTAATTAAGTTCAACATCAAATTGTGAAAAATCTAATTGTACGGCAGACGCGTTAGCCGGCGAAATAGTGAACGAATAATTTTCATTGTCGTAATAATTTCTGTTCGGCCCGCCCATATCCCAGATCGTATCACTGCATGGAATTACTGCGCAATCAGAAAATTTTTCTTTGATCAGATCCCACAACTCTGTGTATCCATCATCATAACCCAGGGCCCAGATCCCGATTCCTCCAATTCCTCTCTGGTTCACTACATCATATTTGTATACTAGTGTTTGCGCGTCGTCAATCCAGCATTGTCTCCAGGCGCCACCTACCTGGAAAGAATAATATTTACAAAAACTATTCGCTTCCCATTGAGCGGTATTGTAATAGCCTGAAACATTATTCTTAACTGTGTTGTATGTGCGGCTTGATGTAAATCCTCCTGTTGTTGCAGAAGGAGCAGTGCTGCCAGTTGTTTCCCATTCTCTTCCGTAATATGGCAAACCTGCAAGTAACTTGGATGGCGACGCGCCTTGCTTGATGTAATAAGTTATGGTTTTAGTCAACGTGTAATTGTAAGATGTTTGAAAATTGTAAAGTGGAGTTTCAGGACCTGCCGTTGCACTCCCACTCCAGTAATAATCATAACCCATGAAAATAAAATAATCGCAATATTGATTCAATGTTGCCATATCAAATGTTCCGCTCCAGTCTACCGCATATAACGCAATGCTTACTTCACTTCCCGGAATTGCAGTATGCATCTGGTTGCAAAGGTTTGTCATGAAATTTGTGAACGGAACTTTGTCAGAGGCACCCATTCCTTCGAAGTCAATATTTACGCCTTTGCCACCACGGTTCTGAACAAGCGTAATCAGATTTGAAATTAATGTTTGCTGCGCCGTTGAACTCGCCCAGAAAGTTGAGTGTGACGAAAAAAGTGTCACGCAGATGTGGGCGTTAACTCCATTATTTATGGCGTCAGTAACCGCGCCGCTTGTTGTACATGCAAAATATGAATTTGTATTATTTCCTGTTGTCGGACTTACTGCGTAATCAAAATAAAAAAGATAGGAA
>CBIHPU010000254.1:0-5768 GCA_966211935.1 uncultured bacterium
GTATCCAGGATAGGAAACAACGACCTGAACATTCTGTTGCCGGATTATATTTTTGAAGGAACAAATACAAAACTTGAACTCCAGTTCAAAGATCCAAAGTCTTCAAAGCTTATTGAAAATAATTTCAATTTGATCTTTACCCTAAACGGCCAGGACATTCCTGTTAAGTTCGATAATAACGGGAAGGGCATTATCAATCATGCTTTCAGCAATGGTGAGCCCCTTCAGCTTCTTTTTGAGGATTTTAGTTTCCGGAAAGAATTAAATATTATTTCACTGTGGATGATCATAGCTCCATTGGCAATTATAGCTCTCCTGATCACATTGCGCCTGATCAATCTTCGCAATAAAAAATTGGTGAGGGAAAAAATTTCAAAAAATGGAGATGGTAATAAAGCACAGCCAGAACCGGCACAACATAAAACAGTGGAGAAACAGGAGAGGGAAGAAAAAATGACAGCCTAAGAAAAACAGAGCATTTCCTGAAAATCCCGCACAAATACTGCGGGATTTTTTTATTCTCATTTACCAATTAACATTCACCCCTAAAAAATAGTAACTTTACACTTCTTTTCAGAATCACTTTATGAGCAAGGTAATTACCAAACGGGAAACCGATATTAACCAGTGGTACCAGGATATAGTAGCTAATGCGGACCTGGCAGAGCACTCAGCCGTAAAAGGTTGCATGGTTATTAAACCTTATGGCTTTGCCATTTGGGAAAAAATGCAGCGTGCGCTTGACACAATGTTTAAAGAAACAGGGCACGTGAACGCTTATTTCCCGCTTTTTATTCCGAAAAGTTTTCTTGAAAAAGAAGAAGGCCACGCGGAAGGTTTTGCAAAAGAGTGCGCCGTTGTTACTCACTATCGACTTAAAGCTGATCCTGACAAAAAAGGTTCGTTGATGGTTGATCCGGATTCCAAACTAACGGAAGAACTAATTGTAAGACCAACATCGGAAACAATAATCTGGAACACTTATAAAAACTGGATACAATCCTACCGCGATCTGCCTTTGCTGATAAATCAATGGGCAAATGTGGTGCGTTGGGAAATGCGGACAAAATTATTTTTGAGAACAGCAGAATTTTTGTGGCAGGAAGGACATACTGCTCATGCTACAGCGGAAGAAGCAATTGAAGAAACAAAAAAAATGCTGGGCGTTTACGCCAACTTCGCAGAGAACTGGATGGCTGTTCCCGTTGTGAAAGGAGTTAAAACTCCAAACGAACGTTTTGCCGGCGCGCTGGATACTTATTGCATTGAAGCTATGCTGCAGGATGGAAAAGCGCTGCAAGCGGGAACGTCGCATTTTCTCGGACAGAATTTCGCGAAGGCGTTTGATGTAAAATTCGCAAAGAAAGAAGGTGGAACAGATTTCGTGTGGGCAACATCGTGGGGAGTTTCAACTCGACTGATGGGCGCATTGATCATGAGTCACAGTGATGACAATGGTTTGGTTTTGCCTCCTAAACTCGCTCCGCTGCATGTCGTTATTGTTCCAATATACAAGGGAGAAGAGGGGCTTGCAAAAATTTCTGAAGTTGCGCTGAAACTGAAAAAAGAACTGGAAGCAAAAGGTCTGACAGTAAAATATGATAACGACGATAAATTCCGTCCAGGACATAAATTTGCCGAATACGAAGTGAAAGGTGTTCCCGTACGTCTTGCTATTGGAGAAAGAGACCTTCAGAACAATACAATTGAACTGGCGCGGCGCGATACATTGACCAAGGAAAGTGTTTCACTGGATAATGTGACAACGCGTGTAATGCAATTGATGGATGAGATTCAGAAATCACTTTTTGAAAAAGCAAAGGAGAGAACGAAAAAGATGACCCACACAGCAAACACGCTGGATGAATTTAAAAAGATACTGGATGACAAGGGCGGTTTCGTTGCCGCGCATTGGGATGGTACCGGAGAAACAGAAGAGAAAATAAAAACCGAAACTAAAGCCACCATCCGTTGCATTCCACTCGACAATCCAATGGAAGATGGTAAATGCATTTATACTGGTAAACCAAGTAAACAGCGTGTTTTATTTGCCAGAGCACATTAATAACATGGAACAGCAGTTAATAACAAATGAGTCGAAAGTGATAGCCGTTGATTTTGACGGAACCATTGTAGAACATCAATATCCAAGAATAGGAAAGGAAATGCTTTTTGCGTTTGCCACTCTCAGAGCTTTGCAGAAAAAAGGGCACAAGCTTATTCTCTGGACTTTCAGGGATGGCAAGCACCTGGAAGAAGCAGTTGAATTCTGCAAGGCAAACGGGGTTGAGTTTTATGCTGTAAATAAAAATTATCCTGAAGAACAGTACGATCTTTCCATGAGCAGAAAAATAAACGCTGATATTTTTATCGATGACAGAAACATTGGCGGTTTTCATGGCTGGGACAGGATCTGGCAGATGCTTCATCCGGAAGGCGGAGATTTCCTGCACGAACTGATGAATCAGGATGCCCATCATAACTACAAAAACAAAAGATCTTTTTTTCAACGCTTATTAGGAAAATGATTTATTTAAAAACAAGAGAAGAAATTGAACTGTGCAGAGCCGCATCACTAATGGTGTCCCGCACACTTGGACTCATTGCAAAAGAAATTAAAGAGGGGATTGAATTACTACATCTCGACAAAATAGCGGAACAATACATTCGCGATAACGGCGGTGTACCTGCTTTCAAAGGTTATGGTGGATTTCCTGCAACATTATGCATCAGTGTAAATGAAGCTGTAGTTCACGGTATCCCGGATAAAACCGTTATAAAAGATGGAGATATTGTTAGCGTTGACTGCGGAGTAAAACTGAATGGATTTCATGGCGATCACGCTTATACTTTTTGTATCGGTAACGTTTCACCTGAAGTTCAGCAATTGGTAAATGTTACCAGAGAATCTCTTTACCTGGGAATAGAACAATGCAAGCTTAACAATCACATTGGAGATATCAGTTACGCGATTCAGAGTCACGCAGAAAAAAACGGATATGGAGTTGTGCGCGAACTTGTAGGACACGGTCTTGGCCGCGACCTGCATGAAAAACCGGATGTGCCTAATTACGGCAACAGAGGCAGCGGAAAAAAAATTAAAAATGGAATGGTGCTGGCTATCGAGCCCATGATTAATCTTGGCGTTAAAGGCGTAAAACAATTAAAGGACGGATGGACGATAGTGACCGCGGATAAAAAACCTTCGGCTCATTTTGAGCACAACGTCGCTGTTATTGACGGAAAGACCGAAGTGCTCTCAACATTTGATTTTGTTGAAGAAGCGCTTGGAATTCTGACCCGGTAATTTCACTTTACAATTTTAGTTCTGTCGTTTTTAATCGGGATTTTTAACCGGTTAAAAGAATGCGTTTGGCCCGGATGGTGCGCAAGTGAAAAAGATTATTACTTTTAGGGTATAAGTTAAACGCCGGCCAACCCGCCTTCTTAAACTTGTACAGCGCCAATGAAAGTTTATGTCAAATCAGGCATTCGTTTTTAAAGAGTTCACCGTTTACCAGGATAAATCCGCAATGAAGGTTGGTACCGACGCGGTAATTCTCGGAGCCTGGACAGATCCCCGGGACGCAAAACAAATTCTTGACATTGGAACCGGAACAGGTGTAATTGCGCTTATGCTCGCCCAGAAGAGCGAGGCAATAATTGAAGCTATTGAAATAGACAAAGACTCATGCGATCAGGCGAGTGATAATGTGAAGTTTTCCAAATGGCAAAACAGGATAAATGTACAGCATATTTCCTTCCAGGATTATTCCACAATTCACGACGATAAAAAATTTGATCTCATTATAACTAATCCACCCTACTTCATCGCCTCGCTTAAAAACAAGGAAGAAAGCAGAGCGCTTGCAAGACATTCGGATCTGTTACCATTCAACACATTGATAAGCGGAGTAAAAAAATTACTGCATCCCAAAGGACGCTTTTATGTGATATTACCCTCTAAAGAAGCTGATCTGTTTCGTGATCTTGCAGAACAGAAAGGTTTGCATCTTTCAAAATTACTGAGGATAAAAACCCGCCTTGACAAACCGGAAGAAAAACGTCATGTAATGCGTTTTGAGTTTAATCCAAAATCTTTTTCAGAAGAAACGCTTGTAATAGAAAAAGGCAAGCGGCATGAATATACTGAAGAGTATAAGCAACTGACGAAAGATTTTTATTTGAATTTCTGATTATTGTTCCAGCACAATTATCTCAACCCTTCTGTTTCTCGCGCGTCCCGTTTCGCTGTTGTTCGCCGCTTTAGGCGCGGCACTTCCATAATACTTCAGTTCAATTTTATCTGCCGGCAAACCCATCGCTATCAAAACATCCGCTACAGCTTTCGATCGTCGTTGTGAAAGTTGAATGTTATAAGCCGTGTTCCCCGTAGTATCTGCATGACCGAACAACTCGACTTTGAATTTTCCAAAGGCTTTTGTTTTTTCGGTAATGGATTTTATCCTCGCAATACAGGTATCAGGGATCTTAATTTTATCCGGATCGAATTCCACATTTTCCCTCAAGGTCGTTTTTTCTTTTTTAGGTTCAATGTAACTTTTCACTATTTCAACCGGAATCCCATCGTAACCTGGCTTGCTGAACATAATGGTGTCCAATGAAATTTCCTCATTGTTTCTGCTGGCCGGATCTTTTTCACTCACAAAAGAATTTTTTTCAAGAAAAACTCCGGAATCAAGAATACCGTCGCCCGCGTCTGCAACAGCAATGCGGATATGATATTTTTTACCCGGGACAACATTACATTCAGCTTTAAGCACGCGTGTAAATCCATCGTACTGTAAATTTTCCAATATGTCCTTGTCCAGTTTCAACCGTTTGAGTTTTTTGCCTTTCCCATCTTTCTTTCCGAACCAGTTGTTGTCAATGAAATAATCTTTATTGCGCAGATGATTTACATTGTTTATGGTAACGTAATTCCTTTTGTTTTTACCGGGGAGAACAGCAATATTTTTCTCCTTCATTCCCGGACCCGAAATAAAAAAACCGAATACATCGTTATAACGACTTCCCACATATTCCAGGTACTCTTCAGAGCCAAAAAAATAATTGAATGAAATTTTATTGGTTGATGAAATAAAATCGAACTCCAGCACACAGGCATCAAAAGTTTTCTTTTTAGCAATGCGTGTTAACTGTTTATCACCGTTTGTTTTATTGTTTCCGGTAATAGCGGTGCTGTTGTTGGGACCTTCTATGTCTTCAATCTTTCCGGTGCAAAGCAAAAGCCCTTCTTTAAAATTGGCCGATTCAAATCCAAATGAAAAAGTTCCAATTGAAGAACGGCTGCCATGGAACTTTACATTCTGACACAATATTCCTTTTCCAAGCAGGAAAGCTTTTACAAGTGAGTCGAGGTTTTTGAAGCTCTTCACCTGAACGGACTGCTGGGCATTAACAAGGCAGAAAGCCATTAAAACCGGAAAGATTAAAAATCGATTCACGTTGGAATTTTCATCTATAACCCGAAAGAGATAACCCCGATACGTACAGAAAATCAAGAGTTATCAACATAATTGATCTTTTCCGTTAATTTTAACAGGCATTTACTTCAATTTTTGACGGTTTAACCTTAATTTTCCCCGGTTAAGCGGAAATGAAAATTAATCCTAATTAGCAGATTTCGATGTGATTAAATTTTTTCCCGATGAAATAAAATTAATTATCTTTACAACTCTTTAAAGTAAACCTAAACTAAATTATGAAAATGACCAGGAGACTTTCCATCCTCGCCATCCTTATAT
>CBIHPU010000255.1:0-5752 GCA_966211935.1 uncultured bacterium
TTGAGTTTCTCCTCTTGTAAATACTGCGGAACCGTGAGCTGAAGGAAGATAATCTACTTCGCTCCAGATTGGACGGATGTCAGTTGTTGCTCTTCCGTCAAGGCGAACTTTTTTATCTAGCGCCACACGACGGATCGCATTGTATTCTGACTCGTGAAAATATTTATTGATGAGCGATTCTTTTTCAGCCAGTTCCTCTTCAGAAAACTGTTTTTTGTATTCATCCAGAATCGCCTTGAAAGCAACTTTGCGTTCGTTTTTGTTGGCGTTGCCGGAAAGGGCTACAGCGTAAATTTTTTCGTAGGTAGCAGCTATAACTTTTTCTTTTAATTCCAGATCATTTGTTTCGTGATTGTATTCACGCTTTGGTTTTAATCCCGCCTTTTGCGCGAATTCTTTTATTCCTTTGATCTGAAGTTTGATCGCGTTGTGAGCGAAGGTAATGGCGTCAAGCATCTCAGCTTCGCTTACTTCACTCATTTCACCTTCAACCATGATGATGTCAGTCTCGGTTGCAGCGATGATCATATCAATCGTTGATTTCTCCAACTGTTCAATTTCAGGATTGAGAACAAGTTTGCCGTCAATTTTTCCAACGCGAACTTCAGAGATCGGTCCGTTGAAAGGAATATCAGAAACTGAAACAGCAGCAGATGCAGCAAGCGCTACCAATGCATCAGGCATTGTTTTCTTATCAGAAGAAATAAGGCTGATCATTAACTGAATGTCCGCGTGATAATCTTCCGGGAAAAGCGGTCTCATTGCACGGTCAACTATACGGCTGATGAGAACTTCATAATCAGAAAGTCTCGCTTCACGTTTTAAAAATCCACCTGGAAAGCGACCTGTAGACGCATATTTCTCCTGGTAATCAACTGTAAGCGGTAAAAAATCTACTCCCTCTTTTGCTTCTTTAGCGGATACTACGGTTGCGAGTAACATGGTAGCTCCCATTTTTACTACAACGGCTCCATCGGCCTGTTTGGCTAATTTCCCTGTTTCAAGGGTTACCATACGTCCATCTCCTATGTCGAACGTATGTTGTGTTCCTAATTGTACCATTTGTGTTTTGTTTTGCCGCAGAGCTTTTTACTTTGCGGTTGCCCGGGTTGTGTCCTTAAGAAAAAACCGGGCGGGTTATATTTACTTGTTTGTTGTTCGAAGTTCGATGTTTCTTTACGATAAAGCTGGGTGGATTATTTATTTCTTTAAAGAGAATTTTACCGGTTCAGCGATTACCATTTTAAAATACAAAAGGCATCCTTTCTTTACGGGATGCCTTCTGTAAATATTTCAAAACATTATTTACGGATATCAAGATTCTTCAATATCGCACGATATCTCTCGATGTCTGATTTTTTCAGGTAATCAAGAAGCGCACGGCGCTTACCAACCAGGTTCAATAAAGCACGCTGTGTATTGAAATCTTTTTTACGAGTTTTCAGGTGTGATGTAAGGTGATCGATTCTGTGAGTGAATAATGCAATCTGCGATTCTGCTGAACCGGTATTCTTATCACTTCCTCCGTTCTTTTTGAAGATGTCTTTTTTTACTTCTGATGTAAGGTACATTGCTGTCTTCTTTTGATTTTGTTAAATTTTATCCCTTTTTTCGGGACGCAAATATAGAAATTTTTTACTTATCAATACTAATTTTAAGAGATAATTTCTCCTTCAATTCTGTTCTCGGAATGATTTTATCAAGAAATCCATGCTCCAGTACAAACTCGGAAGTTTGAAAACCCTTTGGCAGATCCTTACCAATGGTCTCTTTTACTACCCTGGGTCCCGCGAAACCGATCAATGCTCCCGGTTCAGCAATATTTAGATCCCCCAACATTGCGTAAGATGCTGTTACTCCGCCTGTTGTTGGGTCTGTGAGCAATGAAATGTAAGGTATTTTTGCTTCTCCCAGCAGGTGTAATTTGGCTGAAGTTTTGGCCATTTGCATCAAGGAAAATGCGGCCTCCATCATGCGTGCCCCGCCTGATTTTGAAATGATCATCAGCGGTGTGCGGGTCTTTATGCAGAAATCAATCGATCTTGAAATTTTTTCTCCAACAACTGATCCCATCGATCCTCCAATAAACGAAAAATCCATACAACAAATTACCAGGTCGTGTCCGTTTACCTTGCCATAGGCGCTTCTTAACGCATCATGCAGGTTGGTTTTCCGGATACTGTCCGTAAGACGGTCCGTATATTTTTTTGTGTCGTAAAATTCCAGCGGATCACCGCTCACAAGATTTTCGTGTAGTTCAGTAAAGGTGTTATTGTCGAAGAGTACTTCAAAATATTCCTTGCTGCCAATTCTCTCATGATAACCGCAATCGGCACATACATAAGTGTATGCTGCATGATCTTCTGCCGTTCTTATTTTTTTACAGGATGGACATTTATACCACAGGCCTTCCGGTGTTTCCTTCTTCTCTTTTGTGGATGTTGTAATGCCTTCCTTTATTCTTTTAAACCAACCCATATAATCTACGAATTACGAATAGATACTAATTTACTAATTACGAATCCCTGACTTAACGAAGTAAGCGTCAGGATTACGAATGCTGCAGTCATTTACGCGATTGTAATGGACTTATCCAGGTATACATCCTGAACAGCGTTTAGCAATGCTATTCCATCTTTAAACGGTTTCTGGAACGCTTTTCTTCCTGAGATTAATCCTTGTCCACCCGCACGCTTGTTGATGACGGCTGTTGTTACTGCTTCTGCAAGATCAGATGCTCCTTTAGATTCACCACCTGAGTTTATAAGTCCCGCTCTTCCCATATAACAGTTTACTACCTGGTAACGGCAAAGATCGATTGGATTGTCTGTGGTCAGTTCACTGTAAACTTTAGGGTGTGTTTTTCCAAAGTTGAGCGCTGTGTAACCACCATTCTTATCTGAAAGTTTTTGTTTGATAATATCTGCCTGAATCGTAACGCCGAGGTGATTAGCCTGAGAAGATAAATCTGCCGCGGTATGATAATCAACTCCATCTTTTTTGAACGCTGAATTTCTTGTATAGCACCAAAGAATTGTAGCTAATCCAAGTTCATGCGCTCTCTCAAATGCTTTCGCTACTTCAATTATTTGTCTCGAGCTTTCGGCGCTTCCAAAATAAATGGTAGCTCCAACTGCAACTGCACCCATTCTCCAGGCTTCATCAACAGAACCAAACATTATCTGATCAAATTTATTCGGGTAGGTAAGGAATTCGTTGTGATTAATCTTTACAATGAACGGAATCTTATGAGCATATTTTCTTGCCACAGATGCAAGCACTCCGTAAGTGGAGGCAACTGCATTACACCCTCCCTCGATGGCAAGTTTTACAATGTTTTCAGGATCGAAAAAAGCCGGATTCGGAGCAAAAGAGGCTCCGGCGCTATGTTCGATTCCCTGGTCTACCGGAAGAATGGACATATATCCTGTTCCTGAAAGCCTGCCGGTATTATATAATTGATTAAGGCTTCTTAAAACCTGCGGATTTCTGTTTGTACCGGTGAAAATGCGGTCAACAAAATCAGGGCCCGGTAAATGGATCTGGTCTTTAGTTACTGTTTTGCAGGTGTGGTTCAGAAGTGAATCTGCGTTGTTGCCAAGGAGTTCGGCGATCTTGGTTAGAGCCATTGCTTGCGACATTTTTTATTCTGTTTTTTTCGGTCAGTTTATATGCCTGCCCGGGTTAAAAATGGACGGCAAACTTACTAAAAAAGAAGGTAATTTCCTTAGGTGACCCCGGGAAACTCTGATAAAGAGTAAATTATAAAATAAAAGGAAAGAATTTTACTTCTTTAGTCCGTATTTAATAGAATAGTGCATTGGAATTGTGTCCTCATTCATCAACAGGTTAAATTCCTGGTTGATCTCGGAATGGATTGGCCAACCATTGCTTATCCGTACCTTAAAATTTCCCTTCAGGTTTCCGTCTACAGAAAAGTCATTTCCAAAGCTTTGACCCTTGCCGCCAAGTTTACCCGCTACGGAGATCCAGGCTGTATCGCCTTTAACGTCCGTAAGCGTGTAAGTAGCATCACAACTAATTTTTCTGCCAGCTTTAACAACGAGGTCTTTTACCCATGACTGACCAACGGTCACTTCATTTTCCGGGTACGAAAGAAAAAATTGCATTCTGTTTTCAGTTGAATCAACAAAACCAGAATCACTTTTCTGGAATTCATATTCTTTTCTGAGATAAGGATTATATACACTTACAAATTGTTTATTCAGCAAGGAAAAAACCGGCATCGCCACAAGTTTTACATCCGTTGCAAGTGAATCATTTTTTCCAGCTTCTGCTTTTATATTTTTTCCACCAACAACTCCGTCAAGGGATATGGCAACGTTTTTAGAATTTAATTCTATTTTACCATCTGCGGCTTGTTTGCCGTTAGTTTGTGTTACTATGTAAAAGTTGGTTATATCACCACTTTTAAGCTGATTTACAGAAAAGCTGTAATACATTTCCTGCATTTCTGCCGGTGGTTTTAGCTGGAACTTAATGTTTTCGCCGGAATTCTTTTCACCATTTCCCCCGCAGGAGATGAGCAGCAAGGCTATCGCCGGAATGAAAAGTAAAAGTTTTTTCATGTGCATATTTTTATTGTTATAACGGTCACATGGAATACGCCATAGTCATTTTCGATTTATATACTAATGAATATGGCTATTTCATAGTGTTGGATGGATTTTTATTAAAGATAGAAAATCCGCTGAATACAGCGAAGTTTAGCTGTTTATTCTTTAACAACGGCAGAACGTATTATTCCGTACCAGAAACTTTTAACTTTTTCGTCACTTACATTCAGCAGCTGTTGGTCCGCCGACTGCATATATTTTCCCGAAGTAGTTTTTTTCCTGCCAATATAAACAGGTGTCAGGTCATTTTCATTTTCACCAAACAGCAGAACCTGACGCAGTAAATATTTTTCGTGCTGCCCCTGAACATCAAATGCTGATTCGTTTTGTTTTGTCAGTGGGATCATTTTTTCAATTCTGTATTGAAGAACAGGCGAAAAAATGGTATCTGCAGTTCCCTCTCCGATTCCTGAACCATTTATTTTTTCCGCTTCAACTCGTGGTGGACGGGGTAAAGCGAGCTTTGGATCATCCCATGTTGTGGTTTTCAAATAAGGATCCTGCACAAAATCGAAAAACTTTTTCTTGAAGCAGATTATCTGCGTTCCCTTTTGCCTGAACCTTATCTGCCAATGCATGAAGTCTTTTGATATCACAAAAACATTTCCTCCTTTATCAATGTACCTATCAAAATTCTGCCTGGCTTTTCTTGTCCAGTGTGTACTGTTACCGGCAATAATTACCAGTTTCGCTTCTTTCAATATTGTAGAGTTCTCAAGATCTTTTTCTGAAATATAACCGACATGCAGGGATGTATCGTTCTTGAAAAAATTTATCAACGGAATTAATTTTTCATAATCAGAAATATCATGCGGCCTGTGAAGGGAAACAATATTTCCGGGTTTTTTATTTTTAACTGCGTCATGTAAGCTCTTGCCACCTGCTTTGTTGTATGCAGTGAACTCGTTGGTGGGAACAACCACAAGTATATCGTAAGGTTGATCCTTCGGTTTAACTATAAACGGAATTTTTTTATCGAACGCGTAAACGCCCGACTTAAGATTTTTCATCTTATAATTTGTGGTAATGTGATAACCGAAACCAAATTTCCATGGTTTGTACTTGCGGATTCTCTGCGGTTTCGTTGCGGCAAGCACTTTTCCTACCGTGTCTCC
>CBIHPU010000256.1:0-5732 GCA_966211935.1 uncultured bacterium
AAGGTGCTTTGGACGTGTTTAATGAAAAAATCAACAATCAGCCTGTTAATCGCTCTAAACAATCGTTTATTAATAAGTCCACGCTTTTGTGGTAATCGGTGGTGAATTCCTTTCGTACCCTGTTCGCTATAATTACGCAAACAGTCAGGCAGTTATGCCCTAAAAGGCTGCCTAATCCATATAGAGCGGAGGTTTCCATTTCGAAATTGGATATGCGTAACTGCCCGTAAGAAAAAGTTGTCAGCAATTCGTTCAGGTCCGGTTTTAACGCTTTAAGCCTTAACTGGCGTCCCTGCGGACCATAAAATCCTGGCGCCGTTGTCGTAATTCCTGTGTAATTGCCTTTCTCGAATTTTTTAAAAAGTGCGGCATCAGCTTTAACACAATACGGATAAGGAAGAATTGCTGTCCAGTCTGTATGTTTTACAAATGCTTCGCAAATATTGATGTCAGAAACTTTATCCCAGCCTTCATAAAAGTTCAGCAAGCCGTCAATTCCCAACCCGTATTCTGAAACAACAAGTCCGTTAACAGGAATATCTGCCTGCAGCGAACCGGATGTTCCAAGGCGAATAATATTCAGTTTTCTTTTCTCCTGTTTTTCTAATCGTGTGTCCAGGTCTATATTCACAGCAGCGTCAAGTTCATTCAATACGATATCGATATTGTCTGTACCAATTCCTGTTGAGAGGACTGTTATTCTTTTTCCATTGTAAATTCCCGTATGTGTTACAAATTCCCTGTGAGCAGTCTGAAATTCAATCTTTGAAAATTTAGCGGAGATATGCTGAACGCGGTTCTGGTCTCCAACAACAATAACATCGTCCGCAATATCTTCATTACGTAGATTAATATGATAAACGCGTTTATCCGCGGTAAGTATTAATTCTGTTTCCTGAAATTGACTGGCGTTGGTAGTCATTATTTATTATTACGTCTAAATTTGTTGTAGGTAGAAAGAGTGAAATTATCTTTGTAAAAACCCTTACGTAAAGGTAAAGAATTGTGCAATACAATATAGTCATACCATTTGATTTTTCAGATCTGTCGCGCATGGTTTTGAAAATAGCGGCGGGTATTTCTGAAAATGTGGATGCCTCTCTTCATATGATTCATATATTACCGGCTACAGCAACCGCGGAAGACGTTAAAAAAACCGAAACAGAACTCAGGAAGGCGGCGGAAAAATATGATGGTAAAATTGAATATGAAGTTCGTATGGGTGCAGTTGGCGGACAATTGCTGGACTATTCCTCAAAGCTTGTTAATCCGGTAATGTTGATCTCAAGGGGAGAAAAGGAAAAGCGTCCTGCTTACACGGGTCCGAATGCTTTGTTCCTGATTGCAAACGCGCCATTCCCTGTAATGTTATTGAAGTCTGAACTTGATTTTAAGAAAATCAATACGGTGCTTGTTCCGCTGGATGTAGAACTGGAGAATAAACTCAAGCTTACCTATGCAATGTTCCTGAGTCGTATTTTCAGTAACGCGTTGATTCGTCTTGTTTCTGTTGTGTATGATGTGGATGATTTTAAACTTCACCAGCTGATGCAGCGTTTGAACCGGCTGACCGCGTTTTTTGACAAGACCGGCATCAATTCTGTTGGAGAGATAATTCGTGTTACTTCTGACGATGCTGAATCCTACAGCAAGGTAGCAGTTGATTATGCGGAAAAGTCGGAAGCGGAACTGGTGCTGATCATTACTAACGAAGAAAAATCTATCGCTGGTTGTGGGATCTCGCATGAAGCGGATTATATGTTAACGCATTTCCGTAATAATATCCTCTCTGTTACGCCTTTTATTAAATAGAGTATTATCAAAGTGTTTCTTGTTCTGTTTTTACGAAAAAAACTAAACTGGAAAACAATTCAGATCCCGACGGGATCACACGTTTATAACATAAAATGTATTATCACTACCGACCCTGAAAGCGGTCGAACAACAATTTAATTGTTTTGCATTATTTCATTATAACGTTCGGTGCGACACCTTTCAGGGTCGAAAAAACATTTGCGCAGATCAGGTTATAAACGTATGATCCCGTCGGGATCTGGTTTGAGTCAAGAAAACAATGTTAACTGGAAAATTTTATCCGGAAGCTTTCAGGGCAACAGCTCCGCTCACGGCTAAGCAAGCGCAACCTTTACTCATGCTTTACGAAGCTGCAAATAATAAATTAACGTCTATATAATTTCAGTTTTCCTCCATTTATCCTGCTTTCTCTCCTTTCGCCCTAAAAGGAAGCTTTCAGCATTTTCATTCAGTAAATTTGAGTTATGATCAGCGTTTCTGAACTGAAAAAAATTTATGTTAAAGGTAAAACCCAGATACCCGCTGTAAATGGTGTGTCGTTTTCTGTTAATACCGGCCAATTTGTTTCTATTGTTGGAAAATCCGGATCGGGAAAATCGACGCTATTGAATTTACTTGCAGGGCTGGACACAGCTTCATCAGGAAATATCAAATTCAACGATGAAGATATTTGTAAATATGCCCGTAAGGACCTGGTGAATCATCGCAGAAATAATATTGGAATTGTATTCCAGTCTTTCAATCTTGTTTCTACCCGGACTGCATTGGAAAATGTAACGCTTGCACTTACTTTCGGTGGAATGAAGAGCAGCGAACGTAAGCAATATGCCCAGCAATTACTGGAAAGAGTTGGTCTGGGTGGTCGCACTGATCATCGCCCTTCTGAACTTTCAGGCGGAGAAGCGCAGCGTGTTGCAATTGCGCGTGCGCTGTCAAATAATCCTCCTTTTATTCTGGCGGATGAACCGACCGGAAATCTTGATTCAACTACAACAAAAGAAATTCTTGACCTGCTGAAAAAATTACAGAAAGAAGAAGGCCGCACCATTGTTATGATAACGCACGACATGGAAACTGCACAGGCGGTCTCTGATAAGATCATCACTATTTCAGACGGAAAAATAATCAGCGAACAGATATTGTCATGACCTTTAAAGATATTCTTTCACTTGCACTAAACAATCTGCGCAGAACAAAGCTCAGAACCTTCCTTACTACGCTGGGCGTAATTATTGGAATAGCCGCGCTTACTTCAATGGTTTCCTTTGGTACAGGTTTGGAAAAGAACGTCACCGACGTTTTTAATACTAATGATCTTTTTACAAGTCTTACAATCACTTCATCAAACCTGCAGTTCCGTGGTCCGCATGAAGAAACAGAAGACACAGCTTCTGCAAAGAAAATTCCGTTGAACGATTCAGTCATTGAGGTAATCAAAAAGTATCCGGAGGTGGATGTTATTTACCCGGAAATTAAAATTCCCGCACGTGTTAAGCTTGGTAACGACTCAACCACAATAACAGCGCAGGGAATGCCTGCAAGAATGGGTACGTTTAAGCCTTACGACCAGTTAATGGGAGGAAAATTTTTTACCGGGGATTCAGATAATGTTGTTGTTGTCAGTACGCGTATGTTGAGAAAACTGAATATGCTTATAAAAGATTCTTTGCATAACGAAACGAATCTGGATACAAGCAAAGTGAAAAATAAAAAGAAACGCTATGTTACGTTGGATTCTGTTATTGGAAGAAAAATTACTTTGAGTACAGCCTCATTTAATCCAATGCCGATGATGGGATTCGCTCCGCCTTCAGGAGGTTCAGGTATGGCGGAAGTGAAATACGAATTTGTTATTGGAGGCGTGATGAAGAGTGATAATTTTGGAAGGGATGTTTTTGGCGGCGATATTTTTATTCCGATAAAACGCGCGAAAGCAATACCCTCAGTTGGTTTTACCAATGTGCTGGAATTCTTAAGCAGGGCAGGAGGGGAGAAGAGTAAATATTCTTCTGTTTATGTGCGTGTAAAAGACATGCTTCAAACGGATTCAGTGAAAGCACGAATTGAGAAAATGAAACTCAGCGTATTCAGTTTTTCAGATCAGCTGAAAGAAATAAAAAAAGGATTTATTATAATTCAAAGTGTTTTGGGAGTGGTTGGAATTATTTCTTTGTTTGTTGCGGGATTAGGGATCATTAATACCATGCTCATGTCTATACTTGAACGCACGCGTGAGATTGGTATTATGAAAGCCATTGGCGGAAGCGAACTCCAGATACGCAGCGTGTTCTTTTTTGAAGCTGCAACCATTGGTTTCTTCGGTGGAATCGGCGGATTATTTATCGGATGGCTCATCACGCGCGTAGCCAATTTGTTCGTTAATGTACAGATGACAGGTTCGGGCAATGATCCGATCAATTTATTTTATTTTCCAACCTGGCTGATTATTGGAGCGCTTTTATTTTCAATCCTGATCAGTTTGCTCGCCGGACTTTATCCTGCAATCCGTGCTTCGCGTATTGATCCTGTTGAAGCCCTGAGGCATAATTAGTCAATCCTTAAAAAGGTTTTTTCTGTTCTTTTTGTTTGACCAAAAAGAACCAAAAAGTCAAGGCAATTCGCCAACCGGGTGTTTTTTCTTTTATCGCACAGGCTTGACAAGTACCAGAAAAAACACCCGGTTCGCACCGAATTGCCAAATCCCCGCACTCGGCGATCCATCCGTAACCTAGTCGTGAAAATATTCTACCAGAAAAAACTGAGTTTTTAATTTTCCCCTGCAATCTAAAATGCCATTTGCAGATCTGAATGAACTGAAAATTAATTCTCTAACCATTATTGAGGTTCGACTAATTAAAAAAAGAGAATTTACAATTTCACTATCTTTTTCAACTCTCTCGTCACTTTATCCCAGATTGCGGCATTGTCATTTTTTCCGTTTCCTGTAGTGGAGAGAAGTATCACAGGCCCTGAACGATCAACTTCAATTTGCGGAAGATCAATTTCCATCAGCCTTTTAGCAAATGTTTTGTCTGCTCCAGGTCGCACGCCAATAATTCCATTCTGCTGGTAATCATGGAGCTGATCCACAAACTCTTTTTTGTTCCAGGGCAACGTGTACTCATCATCGGAATAAAATATTTTTTTTCCTGATTCAATGTCCATCAGTTCAATTCCGTTCCTGCGAATTTTGTCTCCTTCAGATTCTATTGACCTGTATATATCATTGAGATCTGATTTCTTGTAGCAATGCCCGGAGCAGGAAGGAGTGGTTTTTATTCCGTTCTTATGCAAGAACCGAACAAGCTCCTGCAGCGGCGCATCAACACTCTTCAGAAAGTTTTTATTTGTGATCAGGTTGTTGTTTTTTTTCTTGAGGAAATAGTGCCATCCGCTTTCAGAACCGGAACGTAGCCAAATACCGTTGTGAAATTCCTTATGTGGAATCAATCCTGCTGATATATTCATGCTCAACAGAAATAAAAACCTGTACCAGTAAGGGAACTTTGATTGTGATCGTGATCAGGAGAAACGTGATCGTGATCAGCTGCGGGTGATTCAGATGATCCTGTAATTTTTATACTCTCCGGGGATCCACCCCGTTTTGTCTGCCAGCAACTTTACAACTTTATCTTTCAGTGACATTTTGATCATGCTCTCATCAAAATGAAACTTCCAGTTTGTATTGTTTACGCGTTCCTGCATCACGGATGGATGTGTTGCTTCGAATTTTTTTAATGAATCAATTTGTGAATAATCAAACTCATCAGCTTCGCCAACATTTTTCTTTACCCACTCATCATCGTGCCACATTTTGTGAAACGATTTTTGTTTTTCCTGCTGCGCCTTTGGAGGCTTAACCCAACCATAGTGATAGATTTTCGCATTCACTGGTTTAACAGCAAGCTTTTTATCGT
>CBIHPU010000257.1:0-5721 GCA_966211935.1 uncultured bacterium
AAGTCCGGAGGATCTTAGAAAAATCGCGGTTGAAAAACTGGAAGAAGCAATTGCTTCCGGTAACGAAAAATCTGATCTGTTCAGAGATCTGCTGGAAACCTTAAGTGTTGCGTGATTTTCTACTGTTGATTTGCTGCTAATTAAATAACATCCGCGAACTCTTTTTCCATCTTTCTGAATGTAATTATTCCGAAGATGAGAAGAAGGAAACTGATGCAGATGGAGATGATAAATCCTGTCCAATGGATCTGCATTGCTTCTCCAAAAATACACCAGCGGAATCCATCAATTACAGAAACCATTGGGTTCATTGAATAAAGAAACTTGGCCCAGGGTTCTGCCCAATCGGGCAAATGTGCCGAATAAATCTGTTCACTCGTGATAAGCACCGGAGAAACATACATTCCGAACTGAACAATAAAAGGAATTATGTAACGAAAGTCGCGGTACTTTACGTTGATAGCCGCAAAAAAAATGCCTGCGCCCATAGCCGTAATAATTGCAAGTAGTAAAAACAACGGAAGAAAAAATAATTGCGGCCCGAAGTACTGAGGATAAAAAAGCATTATCCCGATCAAGATCACAAACGAAATAAAAAAATCTATAAGGCAAACAATTACGCTGCTAGCGGGTACCACCAGTCTTGGGAAATACACTTTGCTTACCAGATTGGCATTTGATATCAATGAATTCGACGCATCCGAAAAAGCGTTAGCAAAAAAAGTCCACGGTAACGCAGCTGCAGCAATTACCAAAGGAATTGGAAATTCTGATTTAGTGTCTTTAGTAAATAAATAACGCACAAGACTGAGGATCGCGATCGTAAGTCCTGGTCTGAGAATTGCCCACAAAATACCAATAGAAGTTTGCTTGTACCGTACTAATACATCTCTCCAGGCTAAAAAATAAAATAACCCACGGAAATTCCATACATCTTTCCAATAGGTTTTGTTCTCTTTACCCGCTTCAACTACAATTCGGTGTGAGCTCATACTTGCGGACAAAGGTACACAATGATTAATGATTAAATAAAGCGCGTCGTTCGCCTTTAAATGCAGGCAATAAAAAAATCCCGTCTTTTGAACGGGATTCGGGAGCGTGATGGGACTCGAACCCACGGCCCTCAGAACCACAATCTGATGCTCTAACCAACTGAGCTACACACTCCATATTCACGTAACAAGTACGGAACATTACCGATAAATTCGGGATGCAAAAATACTAATTTTTAACATGGTGCAAAGCATTTTTACTGATTTAGACTTTTTTTCTTCTCTAATGCCTAATTTCGACCCGAATAAAATGGAATTTTCTTTATCCCTGGCGGAAATAACGGGCTATCTGGGCTCTGCAGTGGTGCTTACTTCATTTCTTATGAGGAATATGCGCACTCTCCGAATTGTAAATACAATTGGTTGTGGACTTTTTGTTCTGTATGGAATTTTTCTGGAATATTCCTGGCCAATAATTATTACGAATGTCTCAATTATTGCAATAAACCTGTATTTCCTTAGCAAGAAAAAGTAATAAAAAAGCCCTCACATTTCTTTAAGGGCTTCTCTTTGAAATCGTTTTTCTAATTATTCAGATATATTCATGTATTCTTTCATCCAGTCCATAACGTTATTCTTCTTTGATTTTCCGTAAAAGTCTTTCAGATAGGCCATCACCTCGTCAATTTTTTGTCCGTATTCTTTGTCGTTAACTTCAGAAAGAATAATTCCTATCTCTGACTTCAATGTTTCATTATCCGGCAAAGAAAGTACAAACTCATTGATCAGGGTTGAATTCTTCAAATCGTTTAAATAATAAAGTTTGCATTCCAGTTTGTCCGCGCTGACTGCTTTACCATCTACAGTAAGAATTTCATTTCTGTCAAATACAAGTTTGTCTCCTTCGTAAGAAAGTTTTTTGTTTATTTCTTCGCCGTTAAGTTTGTAACGCAGGTAAAAGAAGCACTTCTCATTCATCGGGAAAGTTTCTTTTCCAACATAATCTTTAGTTTTATTTAGTACTACCAGGTTTCCGGTAAACATGTTTTGCAGGTCAAGAAGATTTAAAATCGCTCCATCTCTGCTGCTCACATTACTTGATGCTGGAAGAAGATTTGATTTTGCGGCGAATTTGTTTTTATCTGCTCCCGGCGCAAGGATAAACCGTCCTTTTTGCACACTGATTACAGCGGCTTTACTGTCGGATGTTTTAAATAACAACTCTTCATTCTCAGTAAATTGATCCCCCTGGGCCATGTTCTTACTCGTCTTTTTATAAACGATCTGACCGTTTACTTTAATTACTTTGTAGGTGTCTATGTATTTGCCCGGATTAATTACAAAAGCAAAACTTATGCAACATACCAGGGCAACCAAAACAAGTCTGCTTTTTTTCATTTTTAAATCTTTACTCAAAATTAATAAAAGGGCGGGGTGATTTACCGGTCAATTCAGAATTTAAGACAAAAATCTTACTTAAAACGATAAATGGAAAAACCCTGTCTCGTATTCGAAGCAGGGTTTAAAATATTAGTTAAGAAATTGATTAAAATCTCTCCAGGTTATTGAAGAAAAAAGAAGCCTCAATTGCCGCGTTCTCATCACTGTCGGAACCATGAACAGCATTAGCCGCAATGCTTTTTGCAAAAAGTTTACGAATAGTGCCCTCGTCTGCTTTGGTTGGATCAGTCGCGCCAATAACTTTTCTGTAGTCTGCAACAGCGTTGTCTTTTACAAGAACTGCCGCTACAATAGGTCCTGAACTCATGTAATCAACAAGCTCACCATAAAATGGACGATCTTTATGAATGATGTAAAACTGTCCGGCCTGTTCTTTTGAAAGGCGCAGGTATTTCATTGCCTGGATACGGAATCCTGCTTTGTTGATGTGTGATAAAATTGGACCAATGTTGTTTGCTTCAACAGCATCGGGTTTGATCATTGTAAAGGTAATGTTGCCTGCCATAATTAATTTGGTTTTTCGGAGTGCAAATTTAGCAAATTAACTCAATCTTTAATTTTTTGAATTCATATCCCATTTTTTACTCTCAATTTATCTTGTCACTTTAAGCTTTGTAAGTAAATTTACGTTAATGAAGAAATTGTTATTTATTCCAGTGATTCTGCTGTGCTGCCTGGTTTCGTATTCCCAGAACTACAATGTTGTGTTGCGCTCACAACTTAGCTTTCCAGGTCAGACCCTTGCCAACATATGGGGTTATGTAGATTCTTTAGGCAACGAATACGCACTTTGTGGAGCTGCCAATGGAATGAGTGTCGTGAACGTGACTGATCCCGACAGTGTTTTCCAGGTGAAGCAGGTTCCCTTTACTAATGTTTATCCCGCAAATAAAAAGTGGAAAGAAATTAAAGTGTATAAAACTTATGCATACATAGTTTCCGAAGCGGGTGGGGGAGTGCAGATAGTTGATCTCAGGCACTTGCCGGATACTTCTAATCTTCCCGCAAAAATGTATAAAGGAGATGGTGTGGTTGATTCAATGGTGAACCGTATTCATGCACTTCACATTGATACCACGAAGGGATTTCTTTATCTGTACGGGATGACGGGATTGGCCGCAGGTGGAGCTTTGGTTTGTGACCTTTCAGATCCATGGAACCCGGTTTATGTTGGTCAGTATAATACCAACTATATTCATGATGGTTACGTTGACAACGACACGCTTTACAGTTCTCATATTTACGCCGGTTATTTTGGTGTGATAGATTTCACCAACAAATCGAACCCGGTTGTGCTTGCAACTGCCAACACTCCTTTAGGCTGGACCCACAACACCTGGCCATCACCCGATAAAAAAACTCTTTTTACCGCGTCTGAAACAAATGGATCGTTCCTGTGTTCTTATGATATCAGTGATTTGAATAATGTTACGTTGCTTGATACCCTTCACACTGCAGATCCGCTGTCTATTGTTCATAACGTTCATGTAAAAAATGAATTTGCTGTTTCTTCATGGTACACTGAAGGATTTACTATTGTTGATGCTACTCGTCCATGGAATTTAATTGAGGTTGGAAAATACGATACGTATTCTGGAGCAGGCAGCGGATTCAATGGCGCGTGGGGCGTATATCCGTACTTACCAAGCGGAACAATTGTTGTTTCCAATATTGGAGAGGGATTATTTGTTCTTACACCGAACTACCTGCATGCATGTTACCTTGAAGGAATTGTGACCGATTCGTTAACGCAACTTGGCCTCAATAATGTTTTGGTGGAGATTTTAAGTTTGAGCGCCTATGATTATTCAGGTAGCGCGGGAGAGTATTCAAGCGGAACAGTGAATGCCGGGACATATAGCGTCAGGTTTTCAAAAGCTGGATATTTAACCGAAGTAATCAATAATGTTGTACTCACCAATGGTGTATTGACAACACTGGACGTAGAACTTGTTCCTGAGGGCATAGGCATTAAAGCTATAGAGGCGAATACTGGGTATTTAAAAATTGCAGGTGCAAATCCCTTCACATCCGATTGTGTAATTGAATATTGTGTGGCAGGAAATGAAAATGCCAGGTTGGAAGTAACTGATGTCCGTGGGCGTACAATAGAAATAAAACTTCTGGATAGAAGCGAGTCAATTTTACGTCTGGCCGGCAGCTATCAACCCGGCATCTATTATGCGCGCATAATAACTGACAACGGTGTTTCCCAGCCAATCAAATTGCTGAAAGTTAGCGCCGGTAAAATGTAACGCTATTCGTACTTTTGTTGCGTCCCGTTTAATAATATAAAAATGTAGTCTGCCACTTCTCCTACAGTTCTGAAGCGCTCTGCTTCATTATCTGGTATTCTGATATCAAAGAGATCTTCCGCCCGCATAATTATTTCTGTAAACAGCATAGAATCGCTCTCAAGATCTTCATTGAATTCTGAGTCTTCTTTAACTGATTCCTGCGGAACATGCAATGTTTCAGTTATTATTTTACTGAGCTTGTTTATTATTATTGTTTTTTCCATAACGTTTTTCTGTGATGACTTCAAAGTAAGGTTGAGAAATCCACTGAACCATGGCAGTTTTTATATTGCGCTGATTAAGTTTTGCGGTTATTGCCAATATGATCCTCATCATGCGCGAAAAACACTTTTACGCTAACAATTTTTGTGTTGCATTTTTTGATCGTGAACCTGTGGCACGGTTTCCCCCGTTGTACCATAGCTGAACACTCAATGGTATGTTTATTGAGTTTTCGGTTTAATAAGGTGAAATGACGGCTATTCGCAATAAAGGAATTTTTTTTGGCTTTGTAATCAATGGATTGATCATTGCTGGTTTGGGTTGGATTTCTATTTCACGTTACAGGCTTACTGAAGACATTCAGCAATTGCAGAACACAAGAAATGAAATTGCCTATCTGCTGCAAAATACAATTGCTACCATTAATGGAATCGGTAACCAGGCTAAAGGTTTTGCATTTACAAAACAAGGCACGTACTTATTGGATCTTAACCAGGACCTTATAACCACCAACATCAGAAAACTGGAAAGTCTGGTAATTGCTGGTCCGAAACAGGCAGAACGTTTAGAGGAACTTGAGCGGCTGACAAATGAACAGATAAAATTAAATTTTCAGATCATTGAAATATCCAGTAAAAAATCGCCTTCAGATTCTACACTGGCAAGATTTGGTATGCTTAATTCACAGCTTATTTTTAAGACATACCAGGTCACCGGTGAGATAAGAGAAGATGAGAATGTTTCGTTCC
>CBIHPU010000258.1:0-5697 GCA_966211935.1 uncultured bacterium
CCAACCTGTTCCTGTAACATGGTATGTGAATGATACCCATATGTTCCATTCTGCTTTATAGGAAACTTGTATAAATGAGTGGAGTGGGGATTTATTGGAGCGGTTGTCAGGTAAGGCACGCCATCCTGCTCATTCGGTAAAATTAATCCATGCCAGTGCAGTGATGTTTCGTGATGCATTTGGTTATGCACGTAGATTGCTGCGGTATCGCCTTCGGTAAATTCTAAAGTAGGTCCGGGTATCTTTCCATTGATGGAAATAGCTTTTTTACTTTTCCCGGTATAGTTTATTATGGTGTCATTGATATATAGATCGTAACGCACTAATTTTTGTGCGGAGAGGTTTCCAGTCTGGATGGTAAACCAAACAAAGATCCAGGCTGGAATTAAACTTCTAAAAACTTTTATATTCAATGAATCCCGCATTACTTTAATGTCTCTTTTACTTTTCCGCAGGTTAACATTTGTGATCCATAGTAAGGGTTTCTGATCGTGCTTTCTTTGCTGATCCAGTTCGCGCCCTTGCCATCATTAAACATGGGGCAGTTTTCGAGGTAAACGGTGTATGATGGCTTTGCAACCTTCATCAAGTTGTACATCTTATCTGATAAACTTGAAAAATGTTCTCTTTGTTTATCCAGGTCTTTTGAGTTGACAATATTATTTGCATCTGCTTTCATGCCAGACAAATGTTTCATGAATGTATTATGTTCCTTTTCACCCATCGAGTCCATATTAACAGCTTCCAGCGCGCTTAGGAGTTCTTTTGCTTTTTCCGATGATGATTTGTTGTTGCTTTTTACAAGAGCGTCTTTCAATTCAAAATACTTGCTGTAGCTCTGCTCAAGTTCATTCTTCTTTTGAACTTCCTGCGTTGTTGTTTCGTTATTAGATGTGGTTTGATTTTGTGCTGTTGTGGCCGACTGTTTGGGCATTGCGCGCTCATATTTGCAGCAGGAATGTAAATTATCGTAAGCTTCTGCAGGCGCAAGGTATTTCTCATTATCGTATCCCGCATATGCTATTCCCTTGAGAATTTTGTCTGAGGAAGTTTTTTTTGCATCGAAGTTTACGGCCAGCACTTTTGTGTCTTCATCCCACGAAGCTTTTATTGCGCCGTTTTTAAGAGCGGCTGTTTCAATTTTTTTTTCACACATCCCGCAGTTTCCAAACACTTTGAAATTTTTCGAAGTGTTTTGTGCAGCGATAAAGTTCACTCCCATAATGGTAACTAATGCTGTGAACAGAACTTTTATTTTTGATTTCATTTTTATTTTATGTTATTGGGCCTGGCCCTTGTTATCATGCAATATGTATCTGTATTTAAAGGAAAAAGTAGTACTGCAAATTCAGCAGATAATCAGGGTATTTCCTGATATACGATTTGTTTACTATAGGAATTGCTGTGGAGATATCTATTCTTAAATTTGATTTTACAATGAATTGAATCGCCGGTCTGAATTCAATAAATGTGTTGGGCTGATAATCCGCCAGGTGTTGTGATGAAACTGTTTTCCCTGCCTTGGTAACTTGTAATCCGTTGTACGATTTCCCAAGAAACTCAGCATACAGATTGATATTGGTTTGATTATAATTCGTGTACCTGAAAGGATATACAAGGTAACCCAAGGACCAACTATAATTGTAAGCGTTTCCGTATTTAAGGTCTACGCCGGACGCATCCCTGTGATCAAAAGGTTTAATCATTCCTCCTGTTGCTGAGATTGCCAGTTTATTAAACAATACTGTTGATATTAATCCTCCGCCAACGCCTTTGTTATCTCCCATTAAAGTCACTTCAGCTTCTTCATGCGGAAGATTAGAATAAACTCCATTCCCGTAAACGGCCATTCTGAAATGTTTATGATCTCCGTCTATATTCAGAAACCTGTATCTGAATCCAAGGTTAAGCGATTCCAGAAGGAACTGGTAGGCCGGATTTAAATTCGAGACAAAGTAATTCACTCCATCAGTATTTACGTAATTGCCTGGTAAAACTTTCCTGTGGTGATTAGATGTTGTTACAATGCCATTGAGCATCAGTTTTGAATTCACTCCGTACATGAACATCGCTCCGTGCCAGCTTCTCAGGTTATTTCCTGAAACATATGCTTCATTCATCAGGCGAATACCCAGTGCGTTCTTTGGAACTATGCTCGCCGGTTCAGTATTGGGAAACAATTCCTGTGCAATCAAACCGCTTTTAAGAATTACTATTATTATTATGACTCCGACAAACTTTTTCATAATGTGATATGATAAATACGTTGGTTCTTTTGAGTACAACAATTCTGGCTCTTGCCTGTTTTGATGCAGGTGTAAGTGGTCAGGCTAACATACTTCTTATGTTCTTTATTTGAAATAAGGCCTTTGTCAACAAATCGTATTGAGATATAATTGTCGAGTGTTTGCTCTGCAACGTTTACAAAATGATACACGTCCCCGTTATATTCGTAGTGAAGGTTATTTTTCACGTCCAGGTTTCCGAAATTGAAATCCGCAATAAGTTCTCCGACTGAAAATCCTGCTCCCTCTACTTTGTTTTTAATGTCATCGATCACTACTTTTTTTCCTGGTTTAAATGTTATTTCATAAACAGCTTTCTGTAGATCCACTTCTATCTTATCAATAAAAGAAAGTGTGGATAACGCTTTGTGCACTGAATTCGAGCACATGCTGCAGGTAACTCCTGTTACTTTAAGCTTCGCACTTCTGAAATTCGCCATGGCCTTTCCGCTTAGCAGACTTAGCAATAGAATTGTGCAAATGGTTTTGATAGTTTTCATTTTTTATGGGTTTGAAGGTTATTGAATTTGTTCTGCTTTAAATCCTGCTTTTTTAACCGCTTCGATCACGTCTTCTGCATCAATGTTTTCTGCATCAACGGTTAGTGTTTTTTCGGGCGTGAGAATATCAACACTCCATTTCACTATTCCTTGTTCATTATTGAGATGTGGTGTTACTTTGTTTATACATCCTGAACACTTGATATTTGATCTGAATTTTAATGTTTTCATAGTTCTTTGTTTTTCCTTGTACAAAATACCGGCATTCAGGCTCGTTTTGCTTTATACAGTTATGGGTATGTTTTATATAATATTTGTGCGTTAGAGTTTGCGCAGCTTTAACAGTAAGCTGTTGCTTACTACACTTACAGAGCTTAGAGCCATTGCAGCTCCCGCTATCATCGGATTGAGCAGAAACCCGTTAACAGGGTATAGAATACCAGCAGCAATTGGAATTCCGATCAAGTTGTAAATAAACGCCCAGAAAAGATTCTGTTTTATCACATTTACAGTTTGCCTGGATAGTTTAATAGCTTTAGGAATCAACGAAAGGTCCGAGGAGATCACGGTCATCTTTGCGACATCGATTGCGATATCAGAACCTTTACCCATAGCAATACTCACGTCAGCTTGCGCCAATGCCTGAGAATCATTTATGCCGTCTCCAACCATGGCAACCACCTTTCCCTTAGCCTGCAATTCCTTGATGAATTGTGCCTTTTCTCCCGGCAGTACTTCTGATCTGAAATTTTTGATGCGCACAGCTTTCGCTACGGATTCTGCTGTCTTTGCATTATCTCCGGTAAGCATGTAAACTTCTATTCCCTGGTTATGAAACTCGCGTACAGCTTCTGCGGATGTCTTTTTTATTTTGTCGCTTATTGCAAAAAGCCCGAGCACTTCATCCTCTTCCGCAAACAGAATAACAGTTTTTGCCTCATTCAAAAGAATATCTATATGTAACTCCATATTTCCCGCAATGCGAATACCGTGTTCTTTTATCAGCTTTCTGTTTCCCGCATAATACTTTCGTCCGTTGCTATGCGCGATTACACCTTTACCTGTTACACTTTCAAATTTGTCAAAGTGTATTGGCGTGCTTTCCTTTTTGTCGTTTAAATATTTCACTACAGCTTCTGCAAGCGGATGCTCTGACTGTCTTTCAATTGCATAAAGCAGGTTGATATAGTTTTGGTTATTTGTGTCTTCTCTCCAGATTACATCGGTTACTTCGGGTTTACCTTCTGTAATGGTACCTGTCTTATCCAGAATGATTGCATCTATCTTTTTATTTTGTTCCAGACTCTGCGCGTCTTTTATAAGGATACCATGATCTGCACCTTTTCCTATTCCCACCATAATTGCTGTTGGTGTTGCTAATCCAAGCGCGCAGGGGCATGCAATTACAAGTACCGCAATTGTAGTAAGCAGGGCGTGAGTAAGAGCATTTTCTCCGCCCAATATCATCCAGACGATGAATGTGATTATGGCAATACCAATCACCACCGGAACAAATATCCCGGCGATTTTATCTACCAGCTTTTGAACTGGTGCTTTGCTCCCCTGCGCCTCCTGCACCATTTTAATTATTTGAGCCAATACTGTTTCGCCACCTACTTTTAGCGCGATGATTTCGAGTGAACCTTTCTGGTTTATAGTTCCGGCAAATACTTTGTTACCGACTTGCTTCCCGGAAGGTATTGGTTCGCCGGTAATGGAACTTTCGTCAATGCTCGAATATCCTTTTTTGACAATACCATCTACCGGTATTTTTTCTCCTGGTCTTACTAAAAGTATATCACTGATCTGAACTGTTGAAACAGGAACTGTTAATTCGGTACCGTCATGGTTTAATTTTACAACTGTTTTTGGTTGCAGTCCTATCAGTTTCTTAATAGCTGTTGAGGTATTTGACTTCGCGCGTTCTTCCAGTAATTTGCCTAATAGAATAAAAGTTATAACCACCCCTGCGCTCTCAAAATAAACCTCTGCGTGCATTCCTTTATTGTGCCAGTATTCAGGAAATAATGTATTGAAGACACTAAATAAATAAGCAACGCCTGTACTTAATGCGACGAGCGTGTCCATATTTGCTGAGCTGTGTTTTGCCTGTTTCCACGCGTTGATAAAGAACTGACGGCCAAAAAAAATAACGATTGGTGTTGAAAGGATCCACATTAAATAATTTGAATATTCTCCGTGCATAAAGAACATTCCTGCAATGATTAGTGGTACAGACAGGATAATTGATGCAATTGTTTTTGTACGTAACTGTTTGTAGTGTCTTCGTCGCGATTCTTCTAAATGATGTTGCGCGTCTTCTGTTTGGCTTATCTCCATATCGTAGCCTATTCCCACGAGCGCTGCTTTTAGTTCTTCTTTAATAACCTCACCAGGTATAAATTCTACCAGCAAAGTATTCGATGCAGAATTAACGGAAACGTTCACGACTCCAGGTTGCGACAAAAGAATACTCTCCACGCTTATCGCACACGAAGCGCAGGTCATACCCGTAACAGGAAAAGTGTTCTTAACTGTTTCTACATCATAACCCAGATCTCTGATTTTTGCAACCGCGTTGGAAACAACGCCGGTTTTTGCGGGATCAATTTCAATAATCGCTTTGTTGTTATTGAACTCAACTTTATTTTGTTTTACGCCCTCAACTTCAGCAAGACCTTTATTCACGATTAATGCGCAATGCTCGCTTTCAACGTCGATAAGGGGTAAATTGATTTGTGTTTTCATGCCACAATGATTTTGTTGAGACAAAGTTCGTGCTGCTGCCGCCCCTTGTCCTTATATCATTATGGAATAGTTTTATATCGTTTTTGGTTTTACCTTATCAAGGGATACTCTTTTGTTTTCCTTGACGGTCTTGAAATGACTGGGCGTTAATCCGGTAACCTTTT
>CBIHPU010000259.1:0-5696 GCA_966211935.1 uncultured bacterium
TATCAGGATCAAGGTTACCAGTCGGCTCATCGGCAAGAATCACTTCCGGATTATTCACTAACGCGCGTGCAATGGAAACCCGTTGCTGCTCTCCACCCGAAAGTTCGAAGGTTTTCTTTTCACCTTTTCCAGACAGACCCGTTTTTTCCAATACATCATTAATGCGTTTTTTAATCTGCTCCTCGTCCTTCCATCCCGTCGCCTTCATCACAAACCTTAAGTTACCGCTAACAGTTCTGTCTGTCAACAATTGAAAATCCTGGAAAACAATTCCGAGTTTCCTTCTTAAAAAAGGCAATTCTTTCTTTTTAAGTTTGTTCAGTGTATAACCGGCAACCCAGGCATTGCCTTTTAACAACGGCAACTCTCCATACAAAATCTTCAGCAAACTTGATTTACCGCTTCCCGTTCTTCCAATGAGATAAACGAATTCCCCTTTGCTTATCCGGAGATTCACATTATTCAGCACAAGATTGGTTCCCTGGAACACATCCACATTCTCCAGGTCAATTACTTTTTCGTTTGACATAATTTCACATAAAAATAACCTGCGCGGTGTATCGAATTATTTTTTCAGACGTTATAATGTTAACACGAACGGGTTAATAACTTCAATACTCATTAAAAAAGCACGCATATCGTCAGAGTAACTTTACACAGATAAATTCTTATTTCACTCCTGACAATGCTTTTAATCCGGAAAAGTGCCGCGATATTGTTTCTGTTTATTTCTTTTTTGCTGCAGGCACAGAAGACCACCGTTTATATTGATCCTAATCTGGAATACAAGAACGGACTGGAACTGTTTGACAAGAAATTGTACAACGCGGCGCAGAAGTGTTTCCAGAACGTAATATCCACAACCACTAATCCAAAATCGCTGGTAAGAATTGACGCAGAATTTTACGCGGCGGCCTGCGCTCTCGAACTTTTTCATAAGGACGGGGAATGGAGATTCAGAAAATTTATCGCAGAACATCCGGAAAGCAATCGCGTGAAATGGGCGTACTTCTACCTCGGCAAATCGAATTTCAGGAAAAAGAAATACGAGGAAGTGATAAAATGGCTGGAGCAGGTTGAAGTTTACGATCTGAACAAAGAGGATCTGGCAGAATTATATTTTAAACGCGGTTATTCATATTTCGAATCAGACAACTATGCAAAAGCAAAACTTGATCTGTATGAAATTAAAGACGCTGACAATAAATACACGCATCCTGCAAATTATTATTACTCCCATATTGCCTACTCGGAAAAAAATTATGAAACCGCCGCTGAAGGATTCAGGCGCCTGGTAAACAATGAAACTTTCGGATCGGTTGTTCCATTTTATATAGCGCAGATCTATTATTTACAAAGGAAATATGACAGCGTTATTAAAATAGGTCCTTCTCTGTTGAATGATTCGGCAAAAGTTCTTAAGCGCGCGGAGATAAGTAAAATAATCGGCGAAGCTTATTATCAAAAAAAAGAATATGAAAAAGCGCTTCCCTACCTGAAAGAATATGGTGGCGTTACGCAGGACGACAATTACCAGTTGGGATTCGCGCTTTATAAAACAGGAAATAAAAAAGAAGCTCAGCCATATTTTGAAAATGCCGTAACGGGTAACGACACGATTGCGCAAAGCGCGTGGTACCATCTTGCAGATTGCCAGCTGAACGCGGGAGAAAAAACCAAAGCCAGAAACTCTTTCTACCAGGCTTGGAAAACCGGTGAGAATGAGGTAATAAAAGAAGACGCGCTCTATAGTTTTGCAAAACTTAGTTATGAATTATCACTTACTCCGTACAATGAAGCGATAAACGCGTTCTCTGAATACATAAGCAAGTATCCTAATTCACCAAGAAAAGATGAAGCGTACAGGTATCTTGTAAATGTTTTCGCTTCAACGCAAAATTATCTTGAAGCAATGAAGGCGATTGATAAAATAAAGAACGCGGACCTTAACCTTCGGACAATTTATCAGCGCATGGCCTGGTATTATGGAATAACCTGGTTCAATAATAACCGTAACGATTCCGCCCAGCATTATTTTAATATTGCTTTATCAAATGGTTATGACCCCAGAATAAGCGCGCTTGCCACATTCTGGACAGGAGAGATCTATTACAGGAATAAAAATTACAACGCAGCTATAGAAACGTTCAATGAATTTCAGGGAAGAGCCGCCGCGCCCGCGTTGGATGAATACGATGTGGCGAAATATAATATTGCTTACAGTTATTTTATGCTCAAGGACTATGAAAAGGCAACAAATTATTTCAGCCAGTTCATGCAGAATAAAAACGGTCCCGAAAAAATGTCTGACGCCGCGGCAAGGCTTGGAGATTGTTTTTTTATTAAAGGAAATTTCAGCAGCGCCGCAGAAAGTTACCAGAAAGCGATTGACTTTGGTAAAACAGATGTTGAATACTGCCTTTACCAAAAGGCAATTTGCAGTGGAAGACTTACAAAATACAGCGAGAAGATCCAGGCGCTGAAAACACTTATTGAAAAATATCCCAACTCCAATCACATCTCAAGTTCCTACCTGGAAATTGCTGAAGCCTACGTACGCGACAAGCAATACGACAATGCCATTACATGGTATAATAACTTCCTTAAGAAATTTACTACTTCTGACAAGGAATTTCTTGTGAAAGCACAAATTGGAGTGCTCTATGTAAACAAGAATGAAAAAGAAAAGGCGCTCCAATATTTTACTGAGGTGGCGACTAAAAATCCTAACTCAAGCATTTCACAACAAACTGCAATACCAAATATCAAATCTATTTTATTATCGCAGGGAAAAACACAGGAGTGGGAAGATTTCGCGAATAAATACGGATTGACTGTGGACAGGGATGAAATTGAGGAGTCGACTTACAACAACGCGAAAAAGTTTTACGTGGATGAGCAGAATTGTGACAAAGCAATGCCTGAATGTGAAAATTATATTCGAAAATTCCCCGAGGGTCCGCACGCTCAGGAAGTGAATTTCTGGCTCGCAGAATGCGCGTTTTCAAAAAATATGTTTGACAAAGCGCTTGCATCCTATCTATATCTTTTAAAACAGGAAAAAAATAATTATAAAGAAAAAGCGTTATCGAAAGCCGCCTTCATCTATTACAAGAACAAACAATACGCGGAGGCTCTGCCACTATACATTCAACTCGGTACTTCAGCGGATGATCCATTAAATAAATTCAACGCGAAAATTTATGCAATGCGCTGCGCATGGAACACTCAGAATTTTGAAACAGCAGCGGAACAGGCGACTCAGGTTATTTCCAACTCAAAATCAAAACCAGAACAGGTTGCTGAAGCAAGAAAAATCCGCGCGCACAGTAATTATTCTTTGGGAAAATTCGGTGAAGCGATGGATGATTTTAAGCTGATCACAAAGACCGCCGAAAGCATAGATGGCGCAGAAGCATACTATTACATTTCGGTTATCCATCTGAAAAATAAAAATTATAAAGAGGTGGAGAAAACAATTGATAAACTGATGAGTTACAAGTACGCGGATAAATCATGGATGACAAAAGGATTGCTTGTGATGAGTGATTGTTATATAGAACAGAAAAAATACAGTGACGCGGAAGCCCTGCTGCAAACCATAATAGACAACCAGGTGGATCCGGCGTTAAAGGAGCAGGCGCAGAAAAAACTGGATGAAGTAAAACAACTTCAGAATGCAAGACTTGCACCGGCAACTCCTGAAACAGGTAACGGACAAAAAGTTGAATTTCAGAATAACGGCGATCAGAAAGACCTCTTTGATGAGTTGTACGAGCAAATGCAACAAAAAAAAGACACACTAAACCCGGCTGAACCAAAATAAAATGAAAGAGATGAAACGATCCATATTGCTGCTTTTTCTTTTTTCCGGAGGAGGTTTTATCGCACAAAACCTGGAAGATAATATTGTGGTACTTGGTGAAGCTGAAATAGAAGCCAACATTAAAACCTCAGCGGAGAAACTATCCGACAAACCTGTTATTGCCGATACGATCAGGAAGATCACAAACATTACATATGGAATAACGTCAAAGCCTGAACAAACCACATATAATCCTGCCGCGATTATGCCGGCCAAGATGGTAAACGAACCGCTTTCAAAATTGTATCACTGCCTCATCAAAGCCGGGTATGGCAATTACAACACGCCATACGGTGAAGTTTTTCTGAATAATATGCGCAGCAGGGAAAGCGCTTACGGTTTTCGCTACCGGCACCTCTCCAGCGATTGGAGATTGCAGGATCTTGGTTTCAGCGGATTCAGCGACAACGAGGTTTTTCTGAACGGAAAAAAGTTTTTCAAGAAGCACACGCTGAGCGGTGATTTTAATTATTTGAGAAACGCTGTAAGATTTTACGGATTTAACCCTAAAGAAAAAGAAGACAAAAATTTCGCCAAACAGATCTACAATACATTTGAAGCAAAAGCAAACCTGGTGAGTCATTATACAGATTCGACCAAGATCAACCACGACGTTAATCTGACTTTCCATAATGTAACAGACAAATATGAAATGAATGAGACCTATGTAGGCGCAAACGGTCTTGTAAAAACGAGCATTAAAGGAGAACGGGTAAACGCATACGCGTCGGTAGATTTTTACAATAATAAAATGGCAACCGATTCGCTGAATAACATCATCGTAAAACTGAATCCCTATTTTGAAGCCGGCGGAAAACAATGGCACGGAGACATAGGTTTAATGGCCGCTATAGATAAATTTTCCGACTCGAGCGCTAAATTTCATTTTTATCCCCGTTTGAATTTGTGGTACGATGTTTATCGAAGCATAATAATTCCTTACGCTGGAATTACAGGTGACCTGAAGAAAAATTCATTCAGAACATTAACGCAGGAAAATCCATTTATTATTTCCCAGCCGCAGTTCAGGAACACAAGCACGCGTCTTGAAATTTACGGCGGATTACGTGGAGCCTTGAGTGCAAAAACGAATTACGACGCGTATGCAAGTTTCCAGTCGGTTTCCAACCTGGCTATGTTCCTGATCAATTATTCAGATTTATTAAACAACCGCTTTGACATAGTTTACGCAGACGGAACCGTACTAAAAGTTGGCGGGCAGATCAAATACAGCTTTAAGGAAAAAATCAACGTAATTGGTCAGGGAAATTATTATGGCTACAAGATGAAGGATATTCAATATGCGTGGCACAAGCCATCCTTTGATATAAGAATTACCGGGAATTATAATCTAAAAAGCAAGATCATTGTTAAGGCGGATATGTTTTTCATTGGAAATCAATGGGCGCTGCAATCTAAAACCGATGCAACCGGAACAACTGTAACCGCGCCGGTGAACCTGAAAGGAGTTGCGGATATTAATCTCGGCGCCGAGTATCGCTACAGCAAATTTTTATCAGGCTTTGTAAATTTCAACAATATCGGAGCGTTTCGCTATTACAGATGGGATCGTTATCCAACACAACGCTTCAATT
Organism: uncultured bacterium; assembly: GCA_966211935.1. Classification (GTDB taxonomy): domain Bacteria; phylum Bacteroidota; class Bacteroidia; order B-17B0; family Aurantibacillaceae; genus AM-1111. The sequence goes on from CBIHPU010000259.1 coordinate 5,461, forward strand.
TCATGGTTGGAGTAACATTTATTCCTTTCTGAAATTTTCAGCGTATAATAATGCGTTTCTGAAGTTTCTTATTTGCGTTTTGAATGATATAAAGGCCCGGCTCAAGGACAAAATTCTTTTGTGAGATTACTTCATTGCAATTAAAATTAAATACTTCTTTTCCCTGAGAATTTATAATTGAAAAATCTTCATTCTTGTTTTTCGAGTTCATGATAAGTGTAAAATTCCCATCTGAC
>CBIHPU010000260.1:0-5695 GCA_966211935.1 uncultured bacterium
TATAATAATTATTCAGTTTCTTATATTATCGCGCCATGCGAAAGAAAATCAGTGGTTATTTTCAGAAGTATTCCGGGAACATTATTTACTCCTGATGTAACTACAAATATTTTCTCTCCTAACGGTGACGGAAAAAATGAAACCTTCCATCCTTATTACAATATTCTGATTGACGTTTTAAGTGGCGGTCACGTTCAGGATTTCATTGAATACGCTGAGGATGATTATAACATCAAAATTTTTAATCGCTGGGGTCAGTTAGTTTATGAATCCAGTGATTATGCGCAGCAGTGGAACGGAAAGAATAAAAACAATAAAGATTGTGATGAGGGAACCTATTACTGGATCGCTACCTATAAATCACGTTGTGGTTCCGGAGAATATACAAATCAAAAAGGATATGTTCAGCTGATGCGATAATAAAAATCATTTTTTTGAAACCCCGCGAAAAACAACGCGGGGTTTTTTATTTTAAAAAAAGACGGTGAATTATGTTTTAAAAAGTAATTTTGACGAAAACACATAACTATGTTCTCCGGAAAAGATCCACTCAATATCGCCCATCTCATTTCAGTAATTCTGTTTTTACTGATTTACCTGGTGAAAACAATTTTACTGCTGGCAAATAAAAAAGAAGGTCTCGCTAAAATCACGAAGGCACTTAAAGTACCTGAAATGATTGTGAGTGCAACTTTTCTGATAACCGGAATCTGGTTAATGATCAGTCTTCCTGAAATTCATCCGCTTCTTATCGTCAAGATATCAATGGTGTTGCTTTCAATTCCTGTTGCTATTGTTGGATTTAAAAGAGGTAACAAGTTATTAGGCACTCTTGCCCTGTTGCTTATTATTGGTTCGTACGGATTGGCTGAAGTTGCTAAAAAGAAAAGAGAAAAAGGAGATTCACCTATTGTACTGAATGAAAACACAACCGCTGAAGATATTTATGCAGCTGAGTGTACGCGTTGCCACGGGAGTGACGGAAAAGCAGGAGCCAGCGGCGCTACTGATCTTTCAACTTCATTAATTGTACACGATTCAGTTGTAAGCGTAATAAGAGACGGAAGAAATACCATGCCGGCTTTCAATACGAGGTTAAAACTTCATCAGATTGAAAATCTTGCAAAATATGTTGAGTCTCTGCGCGAAAAGAAGTAAATGATGAAACAGCTGAATGAAACTGCAAAGAAACAGGAGACAGCGGTACTTGTTGGATTAATCAGCAAAGACCAGAAACAGGAAGAGACGGAAGAATATCTGGCGGAGCTGGCCTTTCTTGCTGAAACGGCGGGAGCGAAAACTGTCAGAAAATTTATTCAGCGATTAAGCAGCCCGGATAAAACTTCTTTCGTTGGTAAAGGAAAGCTGCATGAAATTTCTGAATACTGTAAGGAGAATGAGATCGACATGATCATTTTTGATGATGAATTAAGTCCGTCTCAGCAGCGCAACATTGAGAAGGAAACCGGAAGAAAAATCATTGACAGAAATTTACTTATACTGGATATTTTCGCCTCACGCGCACGCACTTCACATGCGAAAACACAGGTGGAACTGGCACAATACCAATATCTGTTGCCCCGGCTGGTAAAGATGTGGACACACCTTGACAGAGTAAAAGGTGGGATTGGTATGAAAGGTGCCGGGGAAAAAGAAATTGAAACTGACCGAAGAATTGTACGCGATAAAATTGCTTTGCTGAAAGAAAAATTAAAAGAAATTGACAAACAAATGTCTACGCAGCGAAAGAGTCGTGGCGAAATGATTCGCGTAGCACTGGTCGGGTACACTAACGTTGGTAAATCAACTTTAATGAATATTCTCAGTAAAAGCGAAGTGTTTGCCGAGAATAAATTATTTGCTACGCTCGACACTACAGTGAGAAAAGTAGTTATCGGTAACCTCCCGTTTTTATTATCTGACACGGTTGGATTCATAAGGAAACTTCCTCATCAACTGATTGAATCATTCAAATCAACGCTTGACGAAGTTAGGGAAGCCGACGTACTTATTCACGTAGTGGATATATCACATCCTAAATTTGAGGACCAGATTCATGTGGTAAACGAAACGCTCGCTGAAATTGGAGCTGGCGAAAAACAGGTCATCATGGTATTCAATAAGATCGACGCGTATACTTTCACAGAAAAAGAAGCGGACGATCTGACACCCACAACGAGAGAAAATATATCTCTTGAACAACTGAAAAAAACCTGGATGAGCAAACTGGACGCGCCTTGCATTTTTATTTCGGCGGCCAAAAAAATAAATGTTGATCAATTGAGGCAAGTGCTTTACGATGAAGTGAAGGCAATGCATGTAAAGAGATATCCTTACGATAACCTTCTTTATTAAGTTCAGATTATTTTTTGAGAATTTCCATCGCCTCCTGCAAAGAGATCAGCTCATCTTTAAACATGGCTACAACAAACGCATCGGTATACCCTTCATTGACAAGTTTGTTCTTATATGCAACAGCGTCATTGTATGCTGAAAATTTTCCCGCGGTATAGCGAACCGCTCCTGTAGCTGTAGTCTGCTGGTCTACATCCTGCAATCCTTTAAGCTGCGCTTCAAATTCAGGATTAGCCGACTTTTTCAAACCGAGCTGCACTTTGAAAACCACCAACGACTTATCAAGCGCGCCGGTAGTGACTGCCTTTTCGCTCAGGTTCTCTTTCTCATCAGTTTTATTTTCAAAAGTGGCGCCGGCTTCTTTGAGTGAAACACGTTTTCCGTCTTTGTAGGCGGTGATGAATGCGTCCGGATATCCATCTAGTACAAGATCTGCGCGGTGAGCGGCCGCGGCCTGTAATGTGCTGTGAGAGCCGGAAACATACCGATAATATCCATCGTCCATTTTCAACTCGATCACACTTGAAGCATCTTTTCCGAAAACGTTTTTACTGATGCGATTTCTGTAAGCTCCTAACTGAACCCTGAATATTACATTTGAACCGGATGGTGTTGCAGTTGCGGTATTGGTAGTCGCTGTAGTAGTAGTTGTAGTTGTCGTAGTTGTTGTGACTGTTGATGTTGATGTAGTGTCCTTCGGATCTTTGGGAGTTACACTTGTAATACCTTTGGACTTCTTTAACTCCTCCTCAATTTCTTTTTCTGTCATTGTTCTATACTGACCGTTCTTATAAACTCCAATTTCAACATCTTTAATTCCTTCAGATACAAATTCATCTTTTCGTTGCAGCGCGGTGTTTATATCAGTATAATTACCTGCAGTATAAACCGTATTCTCACCGTCGCTGGAAGATTTCACATCACCGATACTTAAAATAAACATCATTACATCATCAGGAACAGGTCCGTTCGTCTTTAAAAGCTCAACCGAAAATTCCTGCGTGCCTTTGTCTTTTTTCTCTTCCACTTTCACATTCTCTTCACCTTTGTAAATATTGCCTATTACAACATATTCCGCTCCAAGTCCAACAGAATCGTAATAAAGTTCATACCACTTCGCTCCGCGCTCCTCAGTATATTCAACTCCTTTTCCATCTACAACGGCATTGGCAGTAGAATTCGGTTCATCATCTATGTGATCAGCAATATGATCACCGTCACCATCCAATGGACATCCGTCTTTATCAACCGGAACAGAAGGAGGAGTGCCATGGCAGCGATCATCCAGATCTCTTACTTTATCTCCATCATAATCGTCATTATCCAACACAAGAAAATCCACGTCTTCAAAATAATCATCTGGCAACGTATCAAATTTTGGTTTAGTGACTAGATCGTAATGAAGCGAAAACGAGGTCATAACAAAACAATCATTTCTTTTATTTCCCGCCCGGTTCGCAAGGCTTTGATCTGATACTCCGTCAATGTAATCTGTAAATGTATAATGAAAAGTAGCGCCCATTTTCAGTTCAAGTCTTTCGCCTATTTTAAAAAGCGCACCCGCGCCAACCGGAATTCCCCACGATCTCTCAGGATACTTACCGAACCCGTCCAGATTCATCTCGCGGATATCAGATTCGTAGGTATAGTCGCGAAGAATCTCAATTGCATTTGTCGATGCGCCAACGGCATTTTCATCCATATTGCGTATACTTCCATCACTCCAATAATAATATCTGTTTCCAAACCGATCGAAAAGATCTGTCTTTGAAAGAAACTCAAAACCTTCAACTCCCATCGACACCCATGGCCTGATCTTATGATCACTCTTTATCAAATGATCAAATGTGTACATGAGGTTTACTCCACCAAGTCGAATCTGAGATTCAAAATTCACAAAGCGTTTCTCATTGATTCGCTCATTTGCTCCCAACTTTCCAAACAGTACATAAAAATTAAGTCTGAATGAATTGTTTAACGGCTGAGAAATATTTAGATCATAGGCAACCCTACTCGTCCACGGCGCCTGGTAATTTTTAGAATAAAGATCTCCGAAAAAAGAAAACATTCCGGGTCCAATACCAATAGCAGGTTTAAAAATATCAAGAGAAGGAGGTAAAATTTCTGTTGAGTCCCTGCGGGCTGAATTTTTCGCAAGCGTATCCTGTGCCTTTCCTGAAACAGAAAGAAAAACTACGAATAATATAATTATCCGGCGGATCTTCATTTTACAATTTACAAATATAAGGAAGTGACAGCGTAAATGTGTAAGCAGTTCTACCTAAACCATTTTTGCTTAACGATCATTAAGGCTTCCTGCACAGTAACTCTTCTTCCGCTGTTGTAAGCAGTGACAAATGCATCTTTTACTCCTTTGCTTTTAATGGTTTCCCTGTAATCTCTGGTTTCCTTGTATTCACTGAATTTGCCGATCAGAAATTTGGTGAGTCCCTGGTGCATATCTGTGTTTACGTTTTCGTTAATATTAAATTTTGTTTTGAAATACGTTGCATCAGGCGGATTTCTAAACGCTCCAATCTGAACATGAAAAACGATATTGCTGTTTGTTATTGCAGTTCCATTCCCGTTTTCATTTTTTGTATCGTTTTGCGCATTATCCTGAGCAGACGTTGTGGTACTGGTAGTATTAGTAGTAGTAGTGGAAGCAACTGTATTTGTAGTTGCAACGGTATTTGTAGTTGCAACAGTATTTGTACCGGAAACTGTATTTGTAGTTGCCGTATTGTCTGTCTGTTGATCCTGGCTCTTGTTTCCCGCTGTTGCATCACCTGAAACCGGAACAACTGCATCCTGAGGCTTCAATTTCTTTGTCGTTTCATTTTCAAGAAAAGAAAAAGTTCCGGTAACAATCGGATCCGCTGAAAATGTTCCGTTTACCTTGATGTAATAGGTTGCGGTAATTATTTCCTCTTTTGGAAGTGTTGCCCAAATAATTGTAGCTTTCTGATCCGCGAATTTAAAACTGCCGCCTCCACCAATTTCTCCTTTATTAGCCAGCAATCCATCGGGTAAAATGTCTGAGTATTTCGCGAATCCTTTAATTCCATCTTTATTAATTTTTATATCCACCCTGTAATTTCCACTCTCATCCATTTTTGTTATTGCGTACAGCGGAAACAGTTGCCTGTGGCTCATCAGATGAAGCAAACTTTGTTGTGTCGGTGGTAGTTGTGGTTGCAGTAGTTACCGGAGTAGTTGTTGCCGTGGTAACCGCTGTTGTAGTCTCAGTTGTTACAGTTGCCGTAGTTGTTTCAGTGTTTACGGGCGATGTAGTAGTGGTAACTGGTTCTGAGCCTCCACCTATCGTTATTTCATGAGG
>CBIHPU010000261.1:0-5692 GCA_966211935.1 uncultured bacterium
AAAGGAGATTATGATTATTACAGAGCAAGACTCAATTATATTGAAGTACCGTTTCAATTGTCATGGCATCTGAAGAGGATAGATCTTTATGGAGGATTGTATTATGGAAGATTGCTGAGCGCGAAGGAAGAAAATCAAAACGGAATTATTGCAACTGAGGTCAAATACAATTCGAACGACTGGGGATACCTCATTGGTGGGGAGGGAAAGGTCCGGGAAAACATTTATTTCGGTGTACGATTTGCTTATTCACTGATTCCGATAAGGGAATATTTTTTTAACGGGCAGATCTATTATTACAACATCATTCAACGCGTTTTCAATAAAGGTCTTTACAATAACACACTTACATTTTACCTGCAGTACAATTTTAATCCCGGAAAAAAAAGTGAAGAATAATAAATTAAAAATTGTTGTTGCAGTAACGGGCGCAAGCGGAAGTCTTTATGCGCAATTGCTTTTTTCGCGCCTTAATTTATTAAAGGATCAGATTGAAGCCGCGGGGCTTGTAATGAGTGATAACGCGAAACACGTGTGGGAATATGAGCTTGGGAATAAAGATTACGAAAAAGCGCCACTAAAATATTACGAAAAGAACGATTTCCTTGCGCCATTTGCCAGCGGCAGCGCAAAGTATGATGTCATGATCATCTGTCCCTGCAGCATGGGAACGCTTGCCCGCATCGCTTCCGGAATTTCTAACGATCTTACAACACGGGCGGCAGACGTAATGCTTAAAGAAAGAAAAAAATTAATTTGCATTACCCGCGATTTTCCATTGAGCCTTATTCATATCAACAACATGAAAACTGTAACGGAAGCGGGTGGAATTATTTGTCCTGCAAGTCCTTCTTTTTACAGTAAGCCAGGAAGTGTTGAAGAGCTGGCGATGACCGTGATAGACAGGGTTCTGGATCTTGCAGGATTTGACATCAACACGTATCGCTGGGGCGAAAAACCGTGAGTAATTCATGTATTGTTTCTTTATCATCAATTAGATTTGCAGTCAGTATTCAATAAGCTGGATAAAGCGGGCGATTATCTTTTCAGGAACTTCTCGCTTGATATTCGCGCGTTGTCGCTTATGCGCATGGCAATTGCGCTGATCATCATGTTGGACCTGGTGATCCGGTCAACATCAATTATTGCTTTTTATACGGATGAAGGAGTGATGCCTCTGTCAGTTTTGTACCGCAGCAACTGGGAACCGGCTTTTTTTTCTGTCTATTCGTTAGGCACCGGATGGAAAATAATTGCGGTACTGTTTTTTCTGAATTTTCTCTTTGCATTTTTTCTTTTTGCAGGATATAAAACCAGGTTGATGTCTGTACTTTGCTGGATCTTTCTTGTTTCACTGCATAACAGAAACCCATTAGTTCTGCAGGGTGGCGATGAGCTTTTGCGTCTTGCTTTGTTCTGGGGCATCTTTATGCCATGGAACAGAAAATACAGTATTGACTCTTTTATTGAACCAGATAATTTTCAGTCAGAAAAGAAAAAAAGCTGGTTTGATATTTCAGCGCTTGGCTACATCATCTTACTTTTTTCAGTTTACTTTTTTTCAGCCTTGCTGAAAGAATCCGGTGAATGGAGAAAAGAGGGAAGCGCGTTGTATTACGCATTAAGTCTTGATCAAATGGCCTGGCCATTAGGCAAACTTATCTACCCACATGAAGGACTGCTGAAATTTCTAACTCACTATGTATTCTATATTGAGTTAATTGCACCCTTCCTTTTGTTTGTTCCTTTTAAAAATCCATTTTTCAGAATGGTATTTGTTGTACTGATCGGTACACTTCATCTTGGCATATCAGTCACCTTATATGTCGGATTATTTTATCTTATTGGTCTTGCAACGCTGATAGGTTTACTTCCATCGACAGTACTGGATAAGATTGAAAATAAAACCGGAATAATAAGATTGTTCTTTTACAGAATTTTCAGCCGGATGGCGGAAACATTAAAAAACACAGTGGAATTTAAGTTTAATATTAAAATCAAATTATCTGAACTTGCGAATTTTCAGATGGGGCTTTTATACAGGGGATTCCTGTTTTTTGTGATTTGTTTTCTTGTGTTGTGGAGCATGGGAAATATTTCGGATTCAAAATTAAGAGTGAACAAAAAATTTCTGGGCTTTGCATATTTTTTTAGGTTCGATCATAATTGGGGCATGTTCGCGCCCAGCGTCTACAAAAATGATGGGTGGTATATTTACGAAGCAGAACTTCAAGCAAAAGATACAAGTGCCCAAAAAGAAGTTATTGATCTGAACAGAAACGGAGCAGTTATAGATTATTCAAAACCTGGCAACATAATCGCGTTGTATGAAAATGACAGGTGGAGGAAGTTTGGAGAGATTTATCAACTGCAATCGGACAAGGTAAAAAAAGAGTTATGCAGATACCTTAAAAACAACTGGAACATTAAACATCCGGAAAAAAGAATTGAGGCGCTGAGGATTGTCTACATGCTTGAAAAAACAAAACCTAATTATCAGGCCACAAAGCCGGAACGCACCGTGCAATGCGATTGTGAACAATTTAAATAGCGTTTTATTTGATTAACAAGCAAAAAAAATTATTTTAGCTCTAACATAAACTACGCAGATGAATAAAAAGCTATCAATAATATTTATCTTCTCTCTCTTTACAGGCGCGCTGTTATTTTCATGTTCCAAAAGTGAAGGTGAAGGAAACGCTCCGACCTATAAAGCTGAGGGTACTTCAACCGGCAATAATCCTCTTAATCCTCCTGCTTCTACGACCTGATTTTATTACTTCATTGTTATAATGGCGTTTCATTGATTTAACGGTAGGTTTTACTTATTATAAACCCCATTGTTTTTTCAGAAATATTTTTAACTTTCGCCATCAATCTTATTTTATGAAAAAATCATTTTTGTCAATTATCTGCGTTAGTATACTGACTGCATTTATTTTCTTAGCCTGCGAACAAAGCGAAGGAGAAGGAATTACACCAACTTATAAAAGTGAAGCAGGAGGAGGGAATCCGAACGTGACGACAACCGGCACAACTACGGGCGGAACAACAGGAGGAACAACTGGTGGAACAACAGGAGGGACAACAGGAGGTACGACGGGCGGAACTACGGGCGGTACTGTTTCAGCAACATGCGGATTCTCTTTTAGTACGTATACATCAGCCAATGCTGTTTGCAGCGACAACTCAGTTAACTGCACTTCAGGATCGTTATATGCAATGAGTTCAATAGAGATTTCAACATCGACATCCTGCGGTATCGGTTTCTCTCAGAATTGTCCTACTACTCCTGCGCCAGGCACGTATACAATCGTTCAAACATCGCCAACCGCCAACCAATGTACAGTGAATTTCCAGCAGGGAGCTAATTTTAACATGGCTTATTTCGCGACCGGTGGTACAGTAAACGTATCTCTTGTTTCAGGTAAATTGAAATATTCGTTCTCCAACATTCCAATATCAAACGCATTTGGGGCAACTTCAACTGCAACCGGGAATCTTACACAGCCTTAAAATATCTTATTCATTACACAAAAGCCGCGAAGAAATTTGCGGCTTTTTTATTTTACTTTTATCCCATGGAAAAAACAAAAGCATACCAGATAGCGAAAGAGAAAATGTATGATAACGACGCGTTCAGCAAGTGGCTCGGTATTGAAATTGTTGAATTGGGAGAAGGGCGATGCATTCTGAAAATGAAGGTGCGAGATGAGATGACCAACGGGTTTAAGATCGCTCATGGAGGAATAACATATTCGCTTGCAGACAGCGCACTCGCCTTTGCATCAAACTCACACGGTAAAATGGCAGTTAGTATTGAAACTTCAATATCCCATGTTGCGCGCCTGGTTGCAGGAGACGAAATTATAGCGACAGCAACTGAACAAAGCAGAACAAAAAAGATCGCGATCTACCAGGTTGAAGTAAAAAAAACAGACGGAACAATTGCCGCTTTGTTTAAAGGAACAGTCTATTGCACTTCTAACGACTGGTTGTAGCACGAATGCAAAATGCGTTAAACTTTTAGCTGGGGACTATATATTGCTGAATCTGCGGCAGTAAATAGTTTTAAAATATAGTTCACACATTCCCAAAAGCCGGTTTCAATGGCTAATTTTGAAGGTAGATTATCCTGATTGAAACTCACTATTGCCATAGACGGATACAGCAGTTGCGGTAAGAGCACCATTGCCAAAGCACTGGCTGCACGCTTAAATTACGCTTATATAGACAGCGGCGCCATGTACCGTTGCGTTACCTACTATTGTCTGCGAAAAGGTATCATAAAGGATCACTCATTTCTTACGGATGAAGTAATTAAAATACTTCCAGAGATCAATATCTCATTCAGTTTTAATCCACACACTAAAGTGAACGAAACTTTTTTAAACGGAGAGAACGTAGAAAAAGAAATAAGAAAACTGGAAGTTGCCGCTGATGTGAGCGCGGTGAGCGCAATTAAAGAAGTTCGTCAGAAAATGGTGGCTATACAACGTGAACTTGGAAAAAACAAAGCAGTTGTAATGGATGGTCGCGACATCGGCACTACAGTTTTTCCGGATGCGGATCTGAAAATTTTTATGACGGCCGATATGGATGTTCGTGTGCAGCGCAGGTATGAAGAGCTGAAAAGCAAAGGAGAGCATGTATCATTTGATGAAGTGAAACAGAATCTGCTGGACCGCGATTACCTGGATACGCATAGAAAAGAAAGTCCCTTGCAAAAAGCGGACGACGCCATAGTTCTTGACAACACAGATCTTAGTAAAGAAGAACAACTGGAGTTTGTTGTACAATTGATAAAAGAACTCGCACTGACAAAGGAGGTCTAAAAAATCTCGACATTCTTTGATTTCGCATTCGATTTCCGTGTTAAATCCATTACTGAGTGTTGACTACTGCATGATCATTTTCTAATATTGCATCGCTTAAGTAAATGTCCTAAACTTAAATAAAAGTCCACTTGGAAATGACAGATTTCGACCTGACCCTCCTAAATAAATTTGTACTTCACTGCCATGTGCACTCAGAAAAGCTAACAGCGGAGCTTAAAAAATGCATCTCCGGAAATTTTTGTGTGAACAGTGCAAGTCCCATAGCGCAGGTCGATCTTGAACTTTCCGTAAAGAACATAACGCTTACTGCATTTCCGAAAGACGACGCGAATATTGAAATCTATTCGGTTAATCTTTTTGAAAGCTGCAGTTTCGGTAGCTTTAATAACAATCAGAAATTTATTGAGGATAATCTGCAGTTGCTTGAAGATATTTTTGTGAAGTGGATAAACAACTGCTGGCAAAGAGCGGGAGGAATGGTTTACCAGGTGCCCGTTAAAATTGTTTCCAACGACAGCAAACGCGTTGTACAACTGATCACCAATCAGTCGATCTTTAAGCCGATCATCTTTTAAACAGAAAATCTTTAAGGAAGTAGGTTACCGATTTATTTCAGAAGGATCACCCAAGAACTTTCAGTCGGGCGAACTTAAGCAATAACATTTTCTGCCCTGCATTACCAAAATGGATGGTCGCTTTAAGGTCAGGAAAATCGCCTTCCACTTTCAGTACTTTTCCAACACCGAATTTTTCGTGCTCCACCATCATTTCAGGACGAAGATTCTTAATTGCTTCGGTATTGATTGCAATTGTTGGCGGCGCCTGAGATTTAGTTTTAAGTGAAACAAGAGGTT
>CBIHPU010000262.1:0-5685 GCA_966211935.1 uncultured bacterium
ATCCTGCACATTCGCTTCGCGAAACATTACCTAAAATGATTGCAGCGCTAAAAGCTGATCCCGATAAATTTTACAGGCAGAACCGCCTAAAGAAATAAAATGATCGTACTGAATCTGTCAAAAGAATATTTGAAGTTCAAAGAACACAAAGCGCATCACAACAGGATCGTATGGATGTACTTTGCTAATTTTTTTCTCGGCTTATCGCTGATCACAAGTCCATTCGCGTTTAATTATACGTATGAAATATCCGGTTATAACAGTATTGTTTGCGGTATTCTGGTTTGCGTGTTCAGTTTATTCTCCATTAATCCCATGAATTTATGGGCCCCGTGGGGCATGGCCCTGATTGGGTTATGGCTGAATGTTGCGCCTCTTTTATTCTGGTCAAAACTCGCCGTCATTTACAATACGGATACATTGACTGGAATTCTGATTATTGTTTTTTCATTTGTTGCTCCGGGAATGCCCGGGAAAAAATTAGTTGAGAATGAAGGGCCGGAACATCCTGCCGGCTGGAATGTTAATCCTTCCTCATGGGCTCAGCGTATTCCTATTATAACAATTGGGTGGATAGGTTTTTTCGCGTCTCGTTACCTGGCGAGTTACCAGTTGGGATATTTACCTGTTATTGATGATTGGTTTTTTGGAAAGGGAACTGAGAATGTCCTCAATTCAGATATTTCAAAAGCTTGGCCCGTTTCTGACGCGGGGTTAGGCGCGTTCTCCTATATGCTGGATGCGATAATGGGCTATATCGGCGGAGTGAACAGATGGAGGACCATGCCCTGGGTAGTTATTTTATTTGGGATACTGATAATCCCGCTCGGTGCTGTTAGTATTGGATTGATAATTTCACAACCGGTTGTCGTGGGCGCATGGTGCAGCGTTTGTCTGTTTACTGCAGCCGCAATGCTGATCATGATTCCATGCACTTTTGATGAGGTGTTCGCATCTTTGTGGTACCTGAGAGCGAGCAAAATAATCGGACGTCCATATTGGAAAACTTTTTTTCTCGGTGGCGGAGCATTAAACAATGAAAAGTTTGAGAATTTAAAACCTGTTGAAGTTTCTGTAGGAGGAATGATGCGTGAAATCTTTTCCGGATTTACAGTTCCCTGGAACTTATTGCTGAGCTGCGCGATTGGTATTTGGCTGATGTTTGCGCCTTCGTTATTGAAATATGATGGAACCAGAATGGCGGATAGTGATCACGTTGTTGGTGCGTTGATAGTTACTTTTTCAGTTATTGCAATGGGTGAAATTGTAAGGGTTGTGAGATTTATAAATATTCTCTTTGGTTTGTGGATCGTTCTTGTTCCTTTTATTTTTGGTTATACCGACAAGTTTGCACTGATCAATGCGATCGCTGTTGGTTTATTGATTATTGTTTTGAGTTTCCGAAAAGGCAAGACGGAAAATTCTTATGGCACTTTCAATAAATATATTTTCTGATTTCAGAAGGCCGAACGCAGGCCGCATAAAACTCTTCTTCTCTCTTTTTATCAAAGTTATAACCAGTTTCGTAATAGAGATAGTAACTGCCTAAAAAAAGTAACTTTACAGTCAGTGGGAAGAATTTTAGCCATAGATTACGGAACAAAGCGTGTCGGGATTGCGGTCACTGATCCCTTAAAAATAATTGCAACCGGACTCGATACTGTTCATTCAAAAGATATTCTTGCTTACCTGGAGAATTACATGAAACAAGAACAGGTGGAATGTATTGTTGTAGGAGAACCTAAAACATTAATGAATAAGGCATCTTCCAGCGCGCCGCATGTAAACGGTTTTGTAAAAAGACTTAAAGAGAAATTTCCTTCATTGCGGGTTGAGCGTATTGATGAACGCTTTACGTCGCAAATAGCGCAAAGAGCAATGCTGGATGGCGGATTGAAAAAGAAAGACCGCCAGAATAAAGAAACGGTGGACATGGTGAGCGCCGTTCTGATCTTGCAGACCTGGATGGAGATGAATCCATAGAGCCTGCAATATGTGATTTGTTTGCTTTTCAATTATTTCAAAAGTCGTAAATTCGTGTTCATTTTTTTAAGATGATTTTACCTATAGTTGTATACGGCGATCCTGTGCTGCGAAAAGTGGGAGAGGACATTTCTCCGGATTATCCCGGCTTGAAGCAGCTTGTTGCGGATATGTTTGAAACAATGAATAACGCCAAAGGTGTTGGTTTAGCTGCTCCGCAGGTTGGAAAAGCCATTCGTTTATTCATAGTTGATACGAGTCCCTTTGCTGAAGTGGATGAAGAAGATGATGACGAGGAACCGGAATTTACAAAGGAAGAACTGGAGGAGCTGGCAAATTTTAGAAAAGTTTTTATAAACGCGCGCATCCTGGATGAGGAAGGTGAACAATGGAAATTTAATGAAGGTTGCTTAAGTATTCCAAGAATACGCGAAGATGTTTCCCGTCACGAAACAGTTACTATTGAATACTTTGATGAAGATTTTAAAAAGCACGTGGAAACTTATGACGGATTAAGAGCGCGGGTAATTCAGCATGAATATGATCACATTGAAGGCAAACTGTTCACCGATCGTATCAGTGCCATCAGGCGCAAGTTGATCGCGGGTAAACTCAAAGATATCAGCAGTGGAAAAACTACTGCCGATTACAAAACCAAGGTCTACCAGGGATAAAGAGTTTCTATTTTTATTTTAAATATTTATTATGAAGAAAATAGTATTGGTGATTTCCACCGCTTTGTTTGTGGTTGCTTGCGGAACCAAAGAAAGTAATGAAAAAGAAAAGGTTGACAGTACAAAAACAACAGTTCAGATTCCTGAAAGTCAGCGCGAGGAAATTTTACGGAGTATAAGGTATTATGACTCCTTGACGAAAGTTCCGGGCCAAAATGTACCTGATCGCGATATCGCCCAGAAACTGATAAGCAGTTACAACAAATATGTTGAGTTCTTTCCTGATGATACAGTGTCGCCTGGGTTTGCATACCTCGCCTCGCAGGTTGCAGTAACAGTTTATTCGGACCAGCAGGCTTTGGTTTTAATTGACAACACGCTGAAAAAATATCCTAAGCATCCAGAACGTGTGCAAATGTTATTCTGGAAGGCGATGGTATATGATGACAGATTAAACGATAAGGATCGGGCGAAACTTGTTTACGAACAGATCATTAAAGAATATCCCGGAACACCGGCCGAACAGCAGGCTAAAGACGCGCTGAAGTGGACAGGTAAATCTGATCTTGAGATGATCAGGGAGATGGAAAAGAAGAACGGGATCAAATAATATTCTTTCTCAGCCTGCAATTTATTTTCTTTCAACTTTTATAAATAAAAAAGGGAAGTAATCCTTCCCTTAAAAATTATTGTATTTCTTTGTTCAGATTAAAACGTTCCCGCTTCAATCTGCGCGATCGCTATTTCTATCATTTTATCTTCGCCCTCTGCATCGTATTCAGATTTTAAATCAGAACCGAATAAGGTTGCCAGTCCCTGCCACATCCACGCGCTGAAATTTCCGCGCAACTGTTTTACAAGATCGTAAGATGTGCGTCCCGTCTCGCGGTCAATAAGCTTAATTAAAATTTTTCCCTGTTTTATTGTCAGTTGTTTTAGTTGTCCCTCAAACTCATTTTTAAGTTTTTCTTCTGCAACCTTCATATACGCTTTTCTCGCGTTTTCACTTGGCAGGGCTTTCAGAATATTCTCGTATTCACGTAAACGAGCTGAGGCAATGACCGCGAAAGGATATGCTTTCTTTACATTATGCTTTAACCTGTCCCAGGCTTCGCGCTGTTTCTTGTTTACGAATTTCATTTCGGCCGCAACAGTAACCGCGTCCAGATTTATCATAGCGAAAGTGTCACCTTCCACAACAATACCCTGAAGCATATGCGCATTATCAAAAGGGAATGTGCTGCAATTCTGCGCTGCAATCTTCTGTATTCCTGAGAAAGAAATCAGAACAATTAAAACTGTGATGATATGTGTTGATGACCTGAACATTTTTAATTCCCTTACTTATCTGTACTCACTATTTATACTTATCTACGTAAAAAGTCACCCTTTGTTGTACCGTCTTTAGCCCCGGTTAATCCTCCATTTGCTAATTTTAACGTTCTCTGCTGGTTTTCGGCTGCTTTCTTCTGCATTTAACTGCAACCATGATGCCACTATTCCCGCAATTTCAGCTTCGTCGTCTTTGTGCTCGTTAAGCGATTCCGGTGTAAAATATTTCTTAACAAAATTTGTATCGAACTTCCCGCTCACAAAAGCATCGTGCTTTAATACGAATTTACAAAAATCAAGCGTTGTTTCCACACCTGTTATCTTATACTCCTCAATTGCGCGTATCATCCGTTCAATTGCTTCCTGTCTGTCCTTTCCATGAGTGATCAGCTTGGCAATCATCGGGTCATAATAAATCGGGATCTGCATTCCTTCCTCAAATCCATCGTCAACCCTTACACCCGGACCTTTAGGCAGACGATAGGTTTCCAGTGTTCCGATATCGGGTAAGAAATTATTGGTGGGATCTTCCGCGTAAACACGGACTTCAATTGAGTGACCCTTAATTTTCAGGTCTTCCTGTTTGAAGGAAAGTTTTTCTCCTCTCGCCACTTTTATCTGCTCTTTCACAAGGTCAATTCCGGTTATCATTTCCGTAACCGGATGCTCAACCTGAAGTCGCGTATTCATTTCAAGGAAATAGAAATTCAGTTTATCATCCACCAGAAACTCAACTGTTCCGGCACCTGAATAATTGCAGGCACGCGCTACATCTACAGCGCATTCACCCATTTGCTTACGCAACTCAGGAGTAAGTACAGACGATGGCGCTTCTTCAACCACTTTCTGATGACGTCGCTGCACCGAACATTCCCTTTCAAAAAGATACAGAACATTTCCATGATTATCAGCCAGCACCTGTATCTCAACATGACGGGGACCCGTAACAAATTTTTCAATGAAAACACTTCCGTCGCCAAAAGCTGAGGTAGCCTCACTGATTGCCATTTTCATTTGTTCTTCCAGCAGATTGATGTCTTCAACAAGGCGCATCCCTTTTCCTCCTCCTCCCGCGCTTGCTTTTATCAACACCGGCAAACCAACATTCTTAGCAATATCAATTGCTTCTTTTATTTCCGACACAGCGCCCTCACTTCCGGGCACCATTGGGATCTTATATTTTTTCGCGGCTGCTTTGGCCCTTAGTTTATCTCCCATCATATCCATCGCTTCCGGTGAAGGACCAATGAAAACGATTCCGGCTTTTTTTACTTTCTCTGCAAAAGCGGAATTTTCAGACAAAAAACCATAACCAGGATGAATGCCATCCACGCCAAGTTTCTTGCAAACTTCAATTATTTTATCGCCATTCAGATACGATTGAGAACTTGGCGGCGGACCAATACAGACCGCTTCATCCGCGTAACGCACAAAAGGCGCGTTTTTATCTGCTTCAGAATATACAGCAACAGTTTTTATTCCCATTTCCCTGGCCGAACGCATTACCCGTAACGCGATCTCGCCTCTGTTGGCAATCAAAATCTTCTTCATAATTTTTCGCTTCGTTTCAAATGTACACAAGTTTTGGCCACTGCACTTAAAATTGACTGAAAATCGATTTTCAAAGGCTTTTTGTTTATTAGATGTTAATATTTATAGACTCAGTAAACCTACACATTTCATTAGTAAATTTGTA
>CBIHPU010000263.1:0-5681 GCA_966211935.1 uncultured bacterium
GGAATTTTAAAAGAGATTTTACCCGGAGTAAAAATTTCTTTTTTGGGAAGGAAGTATACCATGCCTGTTATCGCTCTGTCAAAATATGTGGATGAGGCGATGGATTTTGATGCGCTCCGGAAAATGCAAACCGATGAACAAATCGAATTTTTAAAAAGCAGAAAAATTGATTGTGTAATACATGTTTTTCCCAATGAAAAAGTTTCTATGCTTTGTAAGAAGGCGCGCATACCTGTTCGAGCAGGAACGAAAAACCGACTCTACCATTGGTTTCACTGCAACAAGCTGATAAAATTATCGCGAAAAAAATCTGAACTGCACGAAGCGCAGTTAAATTTGAAATTAATACAGTTTTTAGGCGCAAAGGACAGCTATTCACTTGATGAGGTAAAAAATTATTATGGATTTGAAAAGTTCGCTGAGTTGGACGATAAGTTTGAGATGATGATCGATCCAACCAGGGAGAACGTAATTCTGCATCCAAAATCAAAAGGCAGCGCGCGCGAGTGGGGACTTGAAAATTTTGATATGCTGATCAAACAAATGCCTGCTCACCAATTTAAAATTTTTATTTCCGGAAGCAGGGAAGAAGGCGTGTTGTGCAAACCCTTAATTGAGAACAATCCCCAGGTCATTGATCTCACGGGTAAAATGAACCTTGAGCAGTTTATCGCTTTTATTTATCGGGCGGACGGATTAATTGCCGCCAGCACGGGGCCCTGGCATATTGCGGCGGCGCTCGGAAAAAAAGCTTTAGGTCTTTTTGCTCCAATGCGTCCAATTCATCCCGGTCGCTGGATGCCGGTTGGTAAACGCGCTTCATTTCTTGTGCTTGATAAGGAATGCTCCGACTGTAAAAATGGAGGTGGCTGCAGTTGCATCAAATCAATCGCGGTGGGGGATGTTCTTCGCCGTTACAACGAACTTTGATCTGATTTTTTTCTTTTTCCCACCAGAAAAATAAAAAGAGAAAAGAAAAACGCGAACATGGTTACGCCTGCCTGTGTTTCAAGCGTATCTTCTGAAAACATTGAAAAGAAAAGAATCCAATACACAGGAAAAAAAAGCGCGTGTGAATTTTTCAGGTTGGCAAGCGGCACAAACATCATTGCAAGCATTACAATTAATCCTGGTATACCAAGCGCAATAAGAATTGTCAGGTACTGATTATGGGCCCGCTTTCTTTCTTCATCAGTTTTTAGAACTGAGTTGTCCTTATCATATTGTTCGTTAAAGGCGAGTTGCACATCACCCGTGCCGACGCCAAACAATAAATTGTTTTGAGCAATTTTCCAGCCTGTTTTCCAGTACACCATTTTCAGAACCAGGGAGCGGTTTTTCACTGCTCCGTTCTCACGATAATCATAGATCTCCCACATCAGATCATAAATTCGTTTTTTAAGAGGAGACGAAACCGACAGGCGATAATTTGGAATGCCATTCTCAATACTTTCAATATCTTTTGCAGTTAGTTCATTTACTCCCACAGAATCTTTTCGTAATCCTTTTGATGTCAGATATCTTATCAACGTAAATCGTATAGCGGTACCTTTTTTGTCTTTCCCGTCAAAATGTATATCGCTCTTTTTGTTCCATTCATTTTCCAACTCGGTAATCGCTATGTATTTCCATATCAGGTAACCATTCTCTCTTTGCATGCTTGTATCGCGCCAGTATCCTGACCCCGAAGCGGATTTGCTGTCGGTCATTTCAAAATCTTCCTTTAAGGAAAAATAGCTGTTGTAGGTTTTTTGTAATCGGTTAAGCGCGAACCAAACTGCAATAATTGTAATAGCGATAAGCGAAAACTTTATCCAGCTGTTACTTTGTCGGATAACAATTCTGAAAATATAAATTGCAAGAAGAATAAATAAAATCAAGATCCCGGTCAACGAACTTAAAATGAAAAGAAAGATCAGCAACCAGATTGCCACCACTATCCATAGAACACGGTTCTGTATTCTCCTGTCGGTGTAAACAAACCACGCGCTGATAAAAAAGGCATAAACTATATTCATCGAAAACCGAATGTGCGAATAGAAGCGCGATAGTTTCCGGATATCATTTGGTGGCAATTCACGAAGACCGGTAAAATAAACCATAGACCACAATGTCGAAGCAATAACGCTGAAGGCATAAACCTTCAATAGCGTATTCAGTTCTTTGACTGTTAATGGAACAGTGGTTGCAAAAATTAAAGGAAGAGCAAAGAGTGGAGCTTTAATTTTGATGTCATTGATACCGTACTCGTAATCGGTGCTCCATGCTAGACCCAGAACATGCAGAAGAAAAAAAGCAGCAAATACAAAAAATATTTTCTGGTCTTTAATTCGTTGCCACTTCCATTTGAAGTTCCCCTCCCACAACCAGTTTGCTCCTATGATGAGTTGTCCCAACGATAATGGAAATGCACCCAGAGATAATCCACACGCGATCAGCAGAAGCCCGAAAAAAAAGATCAGGCGGTGCTTATCAGGTTGAAGGGACAATTGCATTCTTAAATCAACGTATATTTTCTTAAAATAGTATGAAAGGAAAAAATTACTTTACCAGTTTGGTAATTGTAATGATCAATGCTCCCACCGCCAGCACAGAGAAAATGACAATCAGACTACGGTTGAGCTTTTTCTTTTTTTCGATGAGTACTGGAGATCTTCCTGTTAACTCCAGAATATGTTCTTCCGGTTTTTCTTCGCCTTCAAGATTTTTGCGGCAACTTGTGCAGATGTCTTTTTTTAGAAGGTAAGTTTCATTGTCACAATGTAGACACTTGATTTTTTTCTCTTCAGCCTCCTTATCCAGCTTTGAAAAAATACCAACCAGAATTGCAATGAGAAAAAGTGGGATTAAAAGCAGCAACCACATTTTATTTCAGCTTTTTATCCGACTCCAGCACTTTGGTTTTTAATTCTTCTTTAAAAGCAGTCATTTTTTCAAGCAAGGATTTGTTGCTGGTTCCAAGAATTTGTGCCGCAAGAATTCCTGCATTTTGCGCGGCGTTAACTGCAACAGTGGCAACCGGCACTCCATTCGGCATTTGTACAATGGAAAGAAGGGAGTCCCATCCGTCAATTGAATTGCTGGACTTTACCGGAACGCCGATGACAGGCAAGGAAGTTAAAGAAGCGACCATTCCCGGTAAATGTGCTGCTCCACCCGCGCCGGCAATAATCACTTTTAGTCCACGCTCAACTGCTGTTTTAGCGTATTCAAACATCCGTTCGGGTGTGCGGTGCGCGCTCACAATTTTTATTTCATGCTTTACTCCGAATTTCTCCAGTATTTCGGCCGCGGCTTTCATGACTTCCATATCAGAAGCGCTGCCCATAATTATTCCGACTTCGGCTTTGCTGTTTTCCATTGCTGCTGAATTGTATTAAAACTGAATTATGCCAACACTTTTAAAGTATCTTTTACTATTCGCGCTTTCTGTTTCGCTTTCTCAATATTCTCATCCACCACTGTAACGTGACCCATTTTTCTGAAGGGTTTTGTTGTTTCTTTTCCGTATAAATGCACATAAACGCCTTTCATATCGAGCACCTTTTCAAGTCCCTTGTACCGCGCGGGGCCTACTTTTCCTTTTTCGCCAAGAAGATTCACCATAACAGCAGGAACTGCAATTGCCGGATCTCCCAAAGGGAGGCCGGTGATTGCGCGCAGGTGCTGTTCAAACTGCGAAGTTTTATTTCCTTCAATTGTTTGGTGTCCGCTGTTATGCGGGCGGGGCGCAACTTCATTTACAAGAACTCTTCCATCTTTGGTCACAAACATTTCTACTGCCAGCAAACCAACAATACCCATTTTTTCTGCCGTTGTTTTTGCAATGGCATAAGCTTGATCTTCTATGCTCTTTTTAATCCTGGCTGGTGAAAAAAGATATTCAACCAGGTTGGCTTCGGCATTAAATTCAGCTTCCACTACTGGAAAACATTTGATATCTCCTTCCGCGTCACGGGCCACGAGCACTGAAATTTCGCGTTCAAAATCAATGAGCATTTCAAGCACGCTGGGCGCGTCAAACGCATCTTTTAATTTTCCCGGATCTGCAAGTTTCTGAACGCCCCTTCCATCATATCCGCCTTTTCTCAGCTTTTGAAAAAAAGGAAAATAACCCGAATACCGAGAAATCTGTTCTTTGTTCTCAACCAGAAAAAAATCGGGCGTTGGAATTTCGTTTCGCTGATAAAACATTTTTTGCTGGCCCTTATCCTGTATCATCTCAATAATTTCAGGCTGCGGATAAACTTTTTTCCCTTCTTTTTGCAGACGTTTCAACGCGTTTACATTTACATGCTCAATTTCAATAGTGATAATATCAGCATGTTTGCCGAAATCATAAACAGTTTCCTCGTCCATAAGGTCACCTGTTTCAAATTTTCTGGCTATGTACCTGCAGGGAGCATTTTTATCCGGGTCCAGCACGCTTATCTGCAGGTTAAGATTGATCCCTGCCTGAATCAGCATCCTTCCAAGCTGTCCCCCGCCTAACATGGCTATTTTTAATGAGGCAGGATCAAAGAATTCCATGCCGCAAACCTACCATTTTCTAAGCACTTTAGCGGCGGTAAAAGACATTTTTATTTCCCGTAGTCTGTTAGTTTGGACTTTCGCTTAAAAAATTGGTTTCACTGTTACAAAATCTTTCCCTCATCTCTAAAACATTGTTACTTTAGCCGCCCCAAGTTAAACGTGAAGAATGGATAAGGTTAAGTTGAAAGACAAAACGTTTCGTCCCTACATTCCGGAATCACAGATTGCAGACGCAATTACGGAGATAGCCGATGCGGTTACGCGTGAACTTCAGAACGAATATCCTTTGTTTCTTGTTGTTCTGAACGGGTCTTTTATGTTTGCAGCCGACCTTTTAAGGCGAATATCCTTTCCGTGCGACATATCTTTTATCAAAGTTGCTTCATATCATGGTGTAACATCCAGCGGCAGTGTAACGGAACTCATCGGACTTACGGAAGACGTAAAGGGCCGCACGGTGGTAATTGTTGAAGATATAGTTGATACCGGTACAACCCTTGAAAAGCTATATAATGTGCTCGTGCATAAAGAGGTGCGTGAAATAAAAATAGCCACTCTTTTACATAAACCAAGCGCTTTCAAGAAGTCGTTGAAGGTGGATTACACCGGTATTGAGATTCCAAATGACTTTGTTGTCGGTTATGGTTTGGATTATGATGGTCTGGGGAGGAATTTACCGGCGATCTATGTGTTGGATGAATGATCGGGACGAATATTTTTGAATCAAAAAGAGTGTCGAATAAAAAAAATTAATACTTTAGTTAAGTCATTTAAGTGTATGTTGAATCTTGTATTATTTGGTCCTCCCGGTTCCGGCAAAGGAACACAATCTGTAAAGCTCGCTCAGAAGTATAATCTCATTCATTTATCTACTGGAGACATGCTTCGAAGCGAAATTTCGAGAGGAACAGAGTTGGGTCTCGCGGCAAAAGCGATAATGGATCGCGGAGAACTTGTTTCAGACAGGATCGTTATTGGAATGATTGAAAAGCAGATTGAAAATAATCCGAGAGCTAAAGGATTTATTTTCGATGGATTTCCAAGAACAACAGTACAAGCCATCGCGTTGGATGAATTGCTGGAAAAATTTCATACCTCAATTTCTGTTTGCCTTTCACTGGAAGTGGATAATGATGAGCTGGTAAAAA
>CBIHPU010000264.1:0-5661 GCA_966211935.1 uncultured bacterium
ATGAAGATGCTATCTGAACGTGACGCGAAAGATTGCTCCGGCGGGCTTGTTGTCGAGGATTTCTATAGACGCGTTATTTTTTTCAGTGATGTGTTTTACGATGTAAAGTCCAAGGCCCGTACCTTTTGATCTCCGTGTTTCCTCGTTACCTCTGCGATAAAATTTTTTAAACACATTTTCTTTCTCTTCCTGTGGTATGCCCGGACCCTCATCAGTCACTTCCAGCACGGCTGAACCTTGATCTTTGCGCAACGCTACTGTTACCACGCCCTTACTATATTTTAAAGCGTTCTCAATAAGATTTGAAACCAGGGAGGGAAGCGCGAGTCTGTCTGAGTTAACCATTATTCCTGGTTCAATTTCTTTTTTTATGCGGGAAGAAGTAAAAGTAGAGTCAATTAAATGTCCGAGCAGCTCGCTGAAATTTATTTCCTCTTTATGAAACTGAAGTTCCGCGTTATCCATGCGTGCCGCAAGCAATACATTCTCCAGCAACTGATTCAACCGGTCTGTTTCCTGTACAGCATTGGAGATCATAAGCTCTTTTTGCTCCTCATCCAATTTTCTTTTTTGAAGCGTCTGAAGATTAAGCTTGATGGCGGCAAGCGGAGTTTTTAATTCGTGCGTAACACTCAACATAAAATTCTTCTGCTGTTTTGCAAGAAGCGTTTCCTTTTCGAAACTTTTTTTCACTCTGTAAATCCCGAGTGCAAGAAGAATGAGAAACACCGAGCCTTCGCCAACAATCATGGTGATGCGGCTATGCTGTTTCTTTTTAATGTTAGCGATCTCAGCGTTAAGAACCATCTCGTCCTTTATGAGCGCGCGCAGTTCAGCCTCCTTGTGACTGAAAGATTCGCCGGTAAGATTAGTGAGCAGGTAGGTCCACCAGACAAATTGCAGCAAAATGTAAATCACAAGCACATAAAAAAGAAGTAATGTCTCAGGCTTTTTTTTCATGAAGGCTTAATTCGCTTTGTATGATATCAAAAATATGAATTGCTTCCGCAATTCCACCAACTCTTTCAATACTTAATGATAATCTGCCATGAGCCTCTTTTAAGCTGCAGAAAGAAGGATTATTCTGAACATAACGCATAATCGCTTCGAAACGTGGAGAAGAAAAATATGGGGAGTCTGGCTTGCTGAGAAAGTGAAGTATCATTTTTCTATTCTTAAGAATGATCTTCTCAAAACCGTTTTCCATTGCTTTCCACCTCAAACGCACTACATTAATCAGCTCGCCCACCTGCTTTGGCAGGGGACCAAAGCGATCACGCATGCTGTTTTCAAACTCAAAAAGATCTTTCTCCTTCACAATATCATCCAGCTGCCTGTACAAATTCAATCGTTCTGTCAGGTTCTCTACATAGTGATTTGGAATGAGCAACTCGAGATCGGTTTCAAGTTGCGTTTCTTTTACAAATGATTTTGAAAACACTCCCATATCACGATGCCCCGCGTCTTCCTCTTCTCCAACACTTTCGCGGTACCAGTCTTCCTCCTTTAATTCTTCCATCGCTTCGCCAAGAATTTTCATATAAGTTTCAAAGCCCATATCATTGATAAATCCGCTTTGTTCACCTCCCAGCAAATTTCCCGCTCCGCGAATATCAAGATCCTTCATCGCTATATTAAAACCACTCCCCAGGTCAGAAAATTCTGTGATAGCTTTTAATCGTTTTCTCGCGTCACCGGTTATTGTCAGCATGGACGGAACCATTAAGTAACATAAAGCTTTTTTATTTGTCCTTCCCACCCGCCCACGCATCTGGTGCAGATCGCTCAATCCAAAATTCTGCGCGTCGTTTATAATTATCGTGTTAGCGTTTGGAATATCCAATCCTGATTCAACAATAGTTGTAGAAACGAGCACGTCATAATAACCTTCAATAAATGCAAGCATCACATTTTCCAGCTTCTCTCCATCCATTTGTCCGTGCCCTATTGCAACGCGCGCCTCGGGAACAAGACGATTGATCATCCCTGAAATTTCAGGCAAAGACTGTACTTTGTTATGAATGAAAAATACCTGTCCGCCTCTTTTATTTTAATTTTGCCCAGCATCACTATTACTCTCTTAATTAAACGGCAGCAATTCCGTTTGAATGGGATAACGGTTAGGTGGCGGCGTTGCAATTACAGAAAGGTCACGCGCGCCCATCAATGAAAACTGCAGCGTTCTGGGAATTGGCGTGGCAGTAAGCGTGAGCGTATCAACACTGGTCTTAATCGTTTTTAATTTATCTTTTATAGCAACGCCGAATTTCTGTTCTTCATCAATAATCAGCAATCCAAGATCTTTAAATTTAATTTCTTTACCTGCCAGCTTATGTGTGCCGATAATGATGTCTATTTTTCCGTCTTTCAACGCGGCTAGTGTTTCCTTCTGTTCTTTAGCGCTTTTGAACCGGTTTATATAATCGATCCTGCAAGGCATGTTTCTCAGCCTCTCTGAAAACGTTTTATAGTGCTGCAACGCGAGAATTGTTGTCGGCACAAGCACTGCAACCTGTTTGCTGTCGCACACCGCCTTAAAAGCGGCGCGTATGGCCACTTCAGTTTTACCAAATCCAACATCACCGCAAACAAGACGATCCATCGGATAAGATTTTTCCATATCACGCTTCACATCGTTGGTGGACTTTTCCTGGTCGGGTGTGTCTTCGTAAATAAATGAAGCCTCAAGCTCCGTCTGCAAATAATTGTCTTTTGCAAATGGCGGTCGCTTCAGTGATTTGCGTTTTGCATACAACTTAATCAAATCAAAAGCTATCTCTTTTACTTTGCGCTTTGTTTTAAGCTTTAATGTCTGCCATTGTGTGCTGCCAAGTTTATCAATGCGTGGTACATTTCCTTCCTTACCCGAGTATTTTGAAATACGGTGCAGGGAGTGAACACTGACAAGAAGAACATCATTGTCCTTATAAACCAGTCGGACCGCCTCCTGATCTTTTCCGTTAACAACAATTTTTTCCAAACCTGCGAATCTTCCAATACCATGATCGATGTGTGTTACATAATCACCTGGATTTAAACTCTGAATTTCTTTTAATGTAAGCGCTTCTGCTTTTTTATGGGCGGAAGCGCGGAGGAAAAATTTATGATAACGTTCAAAAATCTGGTGATCAGTGTAAACTGCGATTTTCAGTTCATGATCAATAAACCCTTCATGCACATTGATCCATGCAGGAGTAAAAAGTTTTGACGAATCGGCCGAAGTTGAATTCATGAGGCCCATGTCGTGAAAGATGGATTGCAGCCTCTCTGTCTGTTTTACAGATTCAGTGACAAAATAATTTTTGTATCCACGTCTGACATTATCCTGCAGATTCTGAAAAAGCAGCTCGAAATTTTTATTGAACGAAGGTTGCGGTGTCTGATGAAAACTAACAAGATTTGATGCCTGTGAGTGACCGTTAAATTCTATCAGCGGATACTTCTTCAGCTCGAGGAGTAAATTTTCCTTTGTGAGAAATAAAACATCCGGCTCTTTCTGAATTGTTTCTTTAAGTGAAACGTATTCTTTTTCCGCTTTTAAAAAATATTTTTCAGCCTGGTAGCCAATGCGCTCAAGATCATCAATAAAAACCGCGGTATCCGGTGGCAGATAATCCATAAAAGGCTGAATGGTTTCCTGCATTTGTCCGCTCCTGATATCCGGAATAAGAGTAATGTTATTGTAATTTTTTAAAGAGAGTTGAGTCACGGGATCGAAGGTCCGGATAGATTCAATTTCATCACCAAACAATTCAAAACGAAAAGGCTTTTCATTTGAGAAAGAGAAAACATCTACTATGCCTCCGCGAATAGCATATTGGCCGGGTTCGTAAACAAAATCGACCCTGTTGAAATTACTTTCACTCAAAAATTCATTGATAAAATCAAGTGAGATTCTTTCACCTGTTTTAACGATGAGCGTATTTTGCTGCAGCGCTTTCTTTGACGCGACTTTTTCTGTAATGGCCTGCGTTGTTGTGATAACAATATTTGAAGAAGACCGGGTTGAAAGTACGTTTAGTAATTCGGCTCTTTCCTGAACCGATGCGTTATCCACTTCTTCAGTTTTATATGGATGTCTCGCCGATTCGGGATAATAATGTACCTGGTTTTCATTGAGAAGAGATTGCAGTTCATTAAAAATGTATGCTGATCTCTCTTTGTCGGAAATAACTATTAGAAAACTTTGCGAAAACTCTTTAAACAATGACGCGATAAGAAAGGAAAAAGAAGATCCGCTCAATCCTGACAATTGAGTGAATTTTTTTTGCGAAATGGCATCCGACAGCGGTTTTGACTTAACAAAATCCGCAAAATATTCCAGCGGGTTCAAAATGAGGCTGCAAATTTAACATTAAAGCGCTTTCATGCTTAAAACAATCGTACCATTAAACGGGAGCATAAGTGAAAAAACGTAGTCGCTTATTTGTTAAATAACCTGATTAGCCGAAAACTAATAATTTTTTTGTTTTTTACTTCCTTTAATGGGGTTCATAGTCTACTTTTACCCTGCTTAACCGAAAAATCAACAAAATGAAAAAAAGTTTACTAACAACTCTTGCTCTAACAGGAATTTTAGCTGTGAACGCGCAAACAACGCTGTTCTCAGAAAATTTCGAGAGCACAACAGGAAGTTCATTGCCTGCGGGATGGACAAATTCCTCCCTTGCAACTGACGGTGGTTTTTTAACCGGAACACCAACAGGAGCTTATCCTTCACCAGGATTATCAAGCTCTTCATTTCCAATAGACGCTCTTACAGGAAGCACACGTTCACTCGGAACAAACGACGATGGATGTGATTGCGATAAATCTAACGAAAGAGTATCTACTCCTGTAATCAATTTAACAGGACAATCGGCAGTATTCATGTCATTCGATGTATTTTATTATCAGGGAAGTTATAATGGATTTGACGAAACCTTTAAAGTGCAGATCTCAACAGACGGCGGAACAACTTACACTGATATCGCAACAATCACAGGAAATGCAACCTGGAACACTCAGTTGTTTGACATTTCAGCTCAGGCAGCTAACCAGGCAAACGTAAAGATTGCATTCTGGTACGATGATGGAACCGACTGGCTGTATGGAGCAGCATTAGACAATGTTCTGCTTTACGCTCCGGCGCAACGCGATATGGAAGGACAGGTTATCAATATGTATTCATACACAAGTAACAATACTCCATATCCTGTTACAGGAATACTAAGAAACCTTGGTGGCGCTGCAGTTACTTCTATGGACCTGAATTACAATGTTGACAATGGAACAGTGGTTACTCAAAACCTTACAGGTCTGAACATAGCTCCGCTGACAACATATAACTTCACACACGGAACAAACTGGACACCGACAGTTGTTGGACCACATACGATCAAAGTATGGGCTTCAAACATTAACGGAGGCGCTGACGCAAATACAATTAACGACACTGTTGAATTCGTAACTTCTACCTGCTCTGCTGCACAGCAGCGTATGGTATTATATGAAGGATTCAGCAGCTCAACATGTGCACCTTGCGCAGCTGCAAACCCTGGATTAAATACATTGTTGACAGCAAATAACCAGAACATGCCAGGAGGTAAAGTAGCGGTTGTGAAATACCAGATGAACTATCCTTCACCAGGTAACGATCCTTGCTATACCACATCTAGCAAC
>CBIHPU010000265.1:0-5653 GCA_966211935.1 uncultured bacterium
AATTTACCAATGAGAACCCACGAAAGAAGTGCGCCGGTAACTATTTTTAATATCAATAAGGCCGTCTTTTTATACCCGCGCTTCATACGGAACTAAGATAACGTTTAGGTTTTGTTTTTAAAGCTGACACTTTTCCAAACATTAATGGTGATAATTCCGGCTGTATTTAACAGCAATGAGGGAAGTAAAATATCTATTTTTATACGGTGAAGGAGAAAATTATTTTAGGCATTGATCCCGGAACTGTAATAATGGGATACGGCATTGTGCAGACAGGAGGAAAAAAACCAATCCTGCTTGTAAGTGGTGTGTTGAAACTTGACAAACACGAAGATCATGCTGTGCGTCTGAAAAAAATTTTTGAGCGTACCATTTCTTTGATTGACGAATATTTTCCGGATGAGCTTGCAGTGGAGGCGCCTTTCTTTGGCAAGAACGTACAGAGCATGTTGAAGCTGGGAAGAGCTCAGGGAGTAGCAATTGCTGCAGCTCTCTCGAGGCAACTGCCGATCTTCGAATATTCTCCACGTAAAATAAAGCAATCCATAACCGGATCGGGAAACGCTTCAAAGGAACAGGTGGCTGCAATGCTCGCGTCACTTATTGACCTGAAAGAAGAATTCTCCCATCTGGACGCCTCAGACGCATTGGGCGTAGCAATCTGTCACTATTTTCAAAACGGTGGAAGTAAAACGAAAAAAAGTTATTCGGGATGGGAAGCTTTCCTGAATGCGAATCCCGGAAGAAAAGCGTAAAAAATTATTTGAATTCCCTGGCAGCTGCTTCTGCTATTTCCTTAAAACGCTCCGCAGAAAGCTTAAGTTTGGGTTTACTGAAATCCGTATCGCCCATTTTATCGATGGGAATCAAATGTATGTGCGCGTGTGGCACTTCAAGTCCAATAACAGCAACGCCAATCCGTTTGCATGGAATTACTTTTTTTAATGCGGCTGCAACTTTTTTAGCGAAGATCCAGAGTCCTTCATAGGTATCATCATCCAGCTCAAAAAGCTGATCCACCTGTTTTTTTGGAATTACTAAAGTGTGCCCTTCTTTTAGAGGATTTATGTCGAGGAAGGCGAAATATTTATCGTTCTCCGCAATTTTATATGAAGGTATTTCACCAGCTATTATTTTGGAGAAGACAGATGACATCAGATTGAGATCTCAATGATTTCAAATGGAATAACGCCGGCCGGTACCTGGATCTCAACCTTATCGCCAACTTTTTTCCCTACCAAACCCTTGCCTATTGGTGAATCAATTGAAATTTTTCCTTCTTTAAGATTCGCTTCATTTTCGGCAACCAAAGTGTATTGCATAACCTGGCTATTTTTCAGGTTTTTGATTTTAACCTTTGTCAGGATCATCACCTTTGAAGTATCCAG
Organism: uncultured bacterium; assembly: GCA_966211935.1. Classification (GTDB taxonomy): domain Bacteria; phylum Bacteroidota; class Bacteroidia; order B-17B0; family Aurantibacillaceae; genus AM-1111. Next base: position 1,389 of record CBIHPU010000265.1, read on the forward strand.
CTGGCTGTCGTCAATCAGGCGCGCATTTGAAAGAATCTCTTCCAGTTTGGAGATTTTCATCTCCAGCATTCCCTGCGCCTCTTTTGCGGCGTCGTACTCAGCGTTCTCTGAAAGATCACCCTTTTCCCTGGCCTCGGCAATCTGACGTGCAATACTGGCCCTTTCCTTCGTTTTTAGAAAGTTTAATTCGTCCTTCAGTTTATTAAGGCCTTCTGGAGTATAATAAGATATCTGTGACATTGGTATCGTTTAAAATGAAAAAGAATCCCGCCATTTAGACGGGATTCTCAACAAATATAGTAATTATTTATAAATCAGAGGTTAATGCGTGCTCCTATTGTGTGGACACCAGAGAACGGATTGGTAAATCTGTAAGCATAATCCAACGCAAATGACGATTTTTTACTCTCTCCGAAAGGAAGTTCAAGCGTAACTCCACAAGTTGGACCTGTGAACGCTGTCATTCTTTCAGTTTTGCTGGTGATATTTTTCTCCCATGCATAACCGGCTCTTAACATTAGATACTGTTTGAATCCATATTCTGCACCAAACAAAAACTGATCGTAGCTGAAAGAATTTGAAACGAAATTACCGCATACAGTTAATCTGTGATCCTGCTTAAGCCCTGAAGAATCTTTAGTGAGGTAAAAATCATATCCCAAACCAATGTTTACCAGCGACGGCATTTCAAAAGCCTGCGATTTCTGTTCAACTGTCATCACGTATCCAGCTGCTGTTGTAATTTCTGTTGACATACCATCACCGCGATAAGACATTTTAGGACCAACATTTTTAAGCGCGATACCAAAGTGGATCTGATCCATTTTTCCGGTTACATATTGAATACCCGCGTCAATAGCAACTCCTTTAGCTGAAACGTTAGATATCTGTTCAGAAACAATGCGAAGGTTTACACCACCGTAAATATTGTCTGAAAATCCTTTTGCGTAAGAAAGACCGATATTAAGGAACAAAGGCGAAAATGTTCCAAGACCGCCTTCCGGCTGACTTTCTGTTGTAACAGGAATATCACCGGCGTCGAGCGCCATAATGCCCAATCCAATTGCGCCGGTTTCACCCACCCGCTGTGAGAAACCAAATGTATTGATATTTATATCTGAACCTACGAGCCATGCTGTTCTTGCAAACTGCAATTCTGTTTTACGCGTGTGTGCAAGTCCTGCAACATTTAAAAACTGCGACTCAAGTCCACGGCAGAATGCGGAGTTTGCACCAGCCATACCGGAAGAACGCGAATATGGATTAATCAAAAGCTGAGTTGCTCCAGCCTGACCAGCACGCTCCGGGTTACCGGCGTTGAGTACTAAACTTGCGCAGGTAAAACTGCCTGCAAGCGTAATTGCGAGATATTTATTTAGCCTGTTCATAATCATTTCAATTCTATCAGTTGTTCATTTAAATTAACTCTTCCCGTATTATCAGGAAGGGCTGTTCTTTCCATTAATAAGATTGCAAGTCATAAGGTCTCATCACACCAAACCACTTGATGATCTTCTCACCTATACCGGGAGCATCTACGTGAATGATATAAAGACCGCTGGCAATTGGAATTCCTTTCTGGTTCTTTAAATCCCAGTCCAGCGAGGTTCTATAGCTTGTTCCATCACGACCTACGTCACTGTCCTTCTCAAAGGTCCTGATCAATGTTCCATTCAGTGTATAGATTCTAACCTTGCAGTTTTCCGGAAGGTTGGTAATCTTAACACGCGAATCCAATCGAACCGTTTCATAAGTTGAAGTTCCATAATACGGATTTGGAACGATATTGATCAAATCAAGCGCGTTCACTGCAGTTTCAGTGTCACTGAGCTTGGTACTAAGGTCAGAAGTGCTGAACTTGTACATCGGCATATTGTTGTTCTGGCTGCTGGCCACAGTGTCAGTAATAATAAAAGAAGCGTTATAAACTGAGTTATTCGGCATGTTAGAAGTATTACCAGAGAAATGCGTTGCAAAACCGTATCTGTAAGGTTTTGTAACCCTGATACTGAACTTCACGTCACAAGGAATTTCCAGGTTCTTGAACGGCTTGCTGATGCCTGCAAATTCAGGATTGATTACCGGCACATTCACCCACATTGCATCTCTGAATACTTCGCCCTTCTTAGCGGGAGAATTAGTAATGGTTGCAGTAGACAAAAGGTCGTAAATAGCTTTTCCATAATCATAACGTGGAACATCCTTTGGCTTGAGATATAAAGGATCAGTAGTTGGAGTAGTAAATATTCCATCGGCATTATGTCCGAACACATAGATATAATGCATACCACCGAACACAGGAGTGAATCCTGATGAATAAACGTTGGATGTCGGGTTCCAGATCATATCTCTTCCGTTATCAAGACCGTAGGTAGAGTTTTCACCGAAGGCGATATTTAAGCGTTCACCTGTTTCAACGTTAATGGCGTATCCAGGGAACCAACCCATTCCTGTTGCACCAATAAAGTCCGCATCATTCTTGGTTCCGCCTGAGGTTCCGCCATTCGTGGTTGTCTTTCCTTCTTTATCCACAGAAGGGTCGCCTCTTAAACTAAGTTTTTCAATACCTGCCGGGAAGGTTGCGCTGGCGATATTGTTTTCTTCCAGTACGCATGCCCTTGTCCACTTGCTTTTGTCTGCTGTAATTACAATATCCACACTTGACAATGTTCTCATGTTAGTATTGTTTATCATAACAGTTGGTGCTCTCTGGAAGGCAGGTGCTGTAAGAATTGCGGCTTCTGGTCCGGTTGCTGTTGCCTTAGCACACATTCTGTAAGGAGCCCAGCCTCCGTCAACACCTTCCCATACCTGATCAGGATCAAGACCGATGTAATCATTCCATTCAGTGGCAGTAGGATCCACAAATGCTCCGGAGAGTACCCAGTTCATGTAATTTCCTGAACCTTCACCATCAGGAATATATGTAAGCCATGGCTTTGTTGCATCTCCGTAATAAACAGCAGATTCAATTAGGTCAGATTTCTTAACGGGTCCAAAACCAATGTTGGCAGTTCCTGTTGAAACCGAACCATCAGCAGGATCGGTTACTTGCTCTATATAAACTGAAATTCCTTTTTCCGGAATGATCTGTTCATTTCCCACCTTAATTGATTTATTTGATGAATCAATAAGTGTTCCATTAAAGGAGGATCCAGAAGCAGGAGTGAACGTTAAAACCCACTCAGCAGTTGGCTTTATTGCAGAAGCAACATCCAGGTTTGTCTTTGCGCCGCCAAGTATCTTAAGTGTAAATTCTCCATCCGGAACGTTTAACGGATCTATTACCTTTACTTTTACAGGGCCGCGGCCATTTTTATATGTTGGCTGTAAAATTCTTCCGGTATCCTGTGCAAGAATGGAAGCAACTGTTTCGTCTGTGAGATCAAGCGCGTTTCCACCGTTACCCTGACCTTCAATTCTCGTAATCTTTGGTCCCATTCCATAAGATGAATTCAGTATAGCGCCATCAGACTCTACAGATGGAATGTGTGGAATACCGGTATATTTTTTAATATTTCTACGACCTCTCAAAAATGGTATTTTCTGACCATAAAAACTTGGTGAAGTATCGTTGGTTGCAACATATTGATCTGGCTTATACTTCACATACTCGTTGTACGCGTAAGCAATCGCCATATAGTAATAAGTTTTATGATTAATCAAATCAGTATTTCCAGTGGCGAATTTATCGCCGGTTATCCTGAATGATTTCACAATGCCGGCATCAGCACCTTCAACTTTAACCTTTGGAACTGTTGCGCCAACAGCTGCATCATATTCATAATTGATAAGCTTTCCAACCCCGTTTTTGAGGTCGCACTGAGCAACTATTCTCGCTTTATCCAGATTATACAGATCGCTTTCAGTTACAGTAGCGTCCTTCAACTGGTAAATAATGAATCCTTCAAAATCATACGATTTATCAAGACCAGTCACAGTAAGAGGAGGGTTGATAGTAGGGTCAACCTGAGTATAACCCTCGTTGTAATTATTTTGCGTTGGTTTATAAGATAAGTAAAGCAATAACTCTTTGTCCAATTCCTGAATCGTAACGTCCGGCGCGTCCGGACCATCAATTACGTTAAAGCAGTTATCAAATAAAGCCTGTGCTTTATCATCGGCAGAGAAAAGAAGTTCAACTGAGGACCATGTACTGTTTTGAATCGTTGTTCTAGCCCATGGAAGTCCAAATGTGATATAGTTAACAGCGCCAGGTTGCAATGTGAATGGTCCTGCAGATTGAAGGAATCGTTTGTCAGCAG
>CBIHPU010000266.1:0-5651 GCA_966211935.1 uncultured bacterium
CTTTACCTTAAAATAAAATTTACCGACTCCGAGCAGATCACCGATTATGTTTTCAATGAATTTCTATTTCGCGGGAAAAAATCCGGAATAATGATAGTAGACGGAGTTCCCGGAAGCAAAGGAAATCACTTTCACATGTATTTTCCAGGATTGACAGGGAGACTACTGGTATTGAAACTTCCATATACCGATTTCCTTCTTGTAAAATCCTCCGGCGAAAACAATTTCCGGCTTAACGGAACCCTGATGGAGCTGCATAAGATCTATCATCTTAACCGCAGTGATATCATACAGCAAAAAAACATCAGTATTTTCTATAATGAAGTAATACGAACTTACATTGAAGAATCTATTGAGCACCGCTATACGCTGGCAGCTGAAAACGTTTGTGTAAAGATCAGCGGAACAACTGTACTGAGGAACATAAATATCTGCGAAGAATCGGGAACACTTGTAGGTTTAATGGGAGCGAGCGGCGCTGGAAAAACAACTTTGCTGAATACATTATGCGGCAATCTGCGTCCTTCTGAAGGGCAGGTCAGAATAAACGGAAGAAACATTTACCACCGCAACTCAAAATTGCAGGGAGTGATCGGATACATATCGCAGGACGATCTGCTGATGGAAGATCTCAGCGTTTACCAGAATTTATTTTACAACGCGCAGCTCATCTTCAAGGAAAAAAATAACAAGGAACTGGAAGAACTTACACAGCGTACGCTTTCGAACCTCGGATTAAGTGAAATCCAGCATGTGAAAGTCGGCTCGCCGCTCAATAAAAAGATCAGTGGAGGTCAACGCAAACGTCTGAATATTGCGCTGGAATTAATTCGCGAACCCGAAATATTGTTTGTGGACGAACCCACTTCAGGTTTATCGAGCCGCGATTCTGAAAACGTAATGGAACTACTCAAGGAATTGTCGTTACGCGGAAAACTGGTGATCGTGGTTATACATCAGCCCACAACAGAAATCTATAAACGCTTTGACAAGATGATCTTTCTTGATACGGGTGGCTACCAGGTTTATTACGGAAATCCTGCTCTCGCTCCATCTTATTTCAAAGGAGCCGGAAATTACCTTCCTTCAAAGGATGTAACCTACAGTGATGTCAATCCCGAAGTTGTTTTTAATATTCTTGAAGAGAAAAAAGTTAACGAAGAAGGCAATTACATTGAAGAAAGAAAAATCAGCTCTGCAAAATGGCACGAAGAATTTACTAATAAACACCAGGTCAGTTTTAGTAAGGAATCCAATGTGAAACCAACTGTATTTCTACGCTTGCCATCCAGATTAAAGCAGTGGTTCATTTTTTCCAAACGCGATTTTTTATCGAAGGTGAGTAACCTGCAGTATGTTTTGATAAATGTGCTTGAAGCGCCCGCCCTCGCAGCCATTCTGGCTTTTATTATACGCTACAAGGCAAAGTTCAACAGCACACAATATGTATTCAGGGAGAATGAAAATCTTCCGGCTTATATTTTTATGAGCGTGATTGTAATGTTGTTCCTTGGAATGAGCGTAAGCGCGGAGGAAATTTTCAGGGACCGGAAAATACTTAAACGCGAAAAATTTCTTCATCTCAGCAGACTCAGTTACCTGCTTTCAAAAACAGGAATACTTTTTTTCATCTTCGCTTTGCAGGCAGGGCTCTTTGTTATTGTTGGAAATTCCATCCTTGGCGTAAAAGGCATGTTCTTTCCATATTTCCTGATTCTTTTTTCAACGGGTTGCGCGGCCGGATTACTCGGTTTGATCATTTCCTCCACTTTTAATTCAGTTATAACAATTTACATCGTCATACCTTTACTGATCATTCCGCAAATGATTCTGGGTGGTGGAATGTTCAGTTATGACAAGCTGAACAGCGCAATTGGCGGTGGAGCAAAAGTGCCAGTTGTTGCGGATATCATGCTAAGCAGGTGGGCATATGAAGGACTTTCTGTGCACCAGTTCATGAACAACAACTTCGATAAAAACTTTTATGAGCATGACAAAAAAATTTCGGCGTTTAATTATAAAATGATCTACGCGTTCCCTCAATTGATGCAGGTATCACAGGACGCCAAAAATTTAATCGGTACCGAAAACGACTCGCTTAAGGAAGAACTCGACAACAAATTACTTCTGCTGAGAAATGAAATAAGAAAAGAAATAGCGCATGACAGCTCTTTGTCCTTCCGTCCATTAAAAAAAATGTACAGGGGTTTTTATTCCAAATATGTCGCCGATGCATGCGTTGCATTCTTTAATGAGCGGGTAAAATATTACACCCAGCAATTTCTAGACGCGGATAAGGAAAAAAACAACGTGATTTCTTCATTGATTGAAACTGCGGACGATGAAAGAAAATTTCTGCGCATTAAAGATGAATATTCCAACGACTTTTTGGCGGATGTTGTAAAGCGGAACATGTGTAAAAACAAAACCACCATTGAAGATGACGAGCTAAAACAGGTTGTTGACGCGGTTTACCTGGACCCAGAACCCTCCGGGATGTCAATCGATACGCATATTTTCGCGCCGGTAAAATATTTCTTTGGAACCACATTGAAAACATTTTATTTTAACCTTATCTTTATCTGGTTTATTTCAGTTCTGTCATTTATTATTCTTTATTTTGATCTGGCGAGAAAATTACTGATTACATTCAGCGGATTCGGCCGCAGGTCATGAGGCAAAATAATGCTGAGCGAAAGGAAAATTTTGAAAGTTTATGAATAGTATTGAGGCAGTCAGCGAACTTCTGGAACTTTTTCTTGTTGTTGCAAAACAGGATAAATGGAATCATACTATTGACAAGCCTTATCTCAGATTTTTTTTCAGGCACTACAACAACGACGAAATTCTTAAACACCTGGATCAGCAATATGATCTCTTGCTGAAAAACATTTCAGGCCGCAAGTCGCAATCCCAGCACCAATTAACCACCGACATCGATTCGGTAAAGACGTTGGCAATTACAAAGAGATTAAACCGACTTATTACTGATGAAGAGCGTTTGATTATACTTGCCCTTTTATGCGAGCAGGGTAAAACCGGAGATTTTATTTCAACTCAACGTAATGAAATTATCGAAGCCATCAATTCGGTTTTCGCATTGGATAAAAATGTTTTTGCATCAGTAAAAAACTTTGTACTTGCGGAGAATGAATATACTGACGCCGATGAAAACACCCTGATACTTGAAAGCAAAGAATTGTCGTTATACAATCGCATCCGCGGCGTAAAACATCAGTTCATTCCCGGGATAGATATTTCGGTGGCAGTTAAAAAACCGGCAGGATTTCCGGATTTACTGCTGATCAAGTATTATGGAGAAAGCAGGTTGAAAGTTAACGGAAAGGAAATTGAGCCACGACGCTTTTACACATTACGCACCGGAGAGACGTTGGCCGACACCGCATTTTCATTTACATTTGAAAAATTAATAGAAATACTCAATAAAAAATTCACTTTGGATTCATTGTATATAGAAAAGACCGAGAAAATGCCGCTGGTGGATTTCAACGTAACTACTAACGTTCTCAGAATTGCGGGAGTTTCCATTCCCGAAGATGCGCTGGCATTTTACAAACCACTTTTACATTGGCTGGGACTTTATCTGCAGCAAAAACCAGTGAAGAGCGAACTGATTTTTGAACTGGAGTTCTTCAATACTGTATCATCCCGTTTATTTCTTGAAATAATGAAAATGATGCAAAAGCTTAAAGAAAGCGGCACTGATGTTACTATAAGATGGCTCTATGCCGAAGACGATGAAGACATTCAGGAAGCAGGAGAAAATTACGGCGATATGGTGGCTGTGAATTTTGTTGTCGAGCCAAAGTAATTTGTATCCGCTCAGCTTTACTTTATTCTTTATTTTATCAAATTCAGGACTCTTTCAATTTCGGTTAAGTTTTCTTTCCCGCTAAAAACTAATTCAGTTTTCAATTTCGCGATGTTATCGGGTTTTACAGAGTAAGGTCCGGCGTTTTCCTTAAGAAAAAACTTCCTCAGTCGCATTAAGGAAAAAAACAATTTACTTTTTCCTAGTCGCACCAAAAATCAGATTGCGCGGAATAAGTGTATAAATATTTTCGCGATAATTTTTTTTTTATAAGTATTTAGTCTGAACAAAAAAATCCCCTGCATCGACGACTGGAAAGAAGATAAGTATAACTGCTTAGTGAAAAACTGATCGCAAACAATAGAATTCTGATGGTGATCAAGACGAAGAAAGTAACAACCTGAATTCCAGGATTTGAATAATAACCCCAAATCATATCACTATCTGTCTTGAGTTCGCTCAGCATCTCGCGGTAACTGCCAAATTATTTTTGATAAAAATTATATCAAGCATGAAAAAAGATATGTACTTAAAGCTTCTGCTAACTTTAATTCTGTTCAATACTACTGTTTTATTAAAGAGTCAGGTACCAACATGCGGAAGCAACGTTCCTTTCTTCCAGGTAAATCTCACAGGAAACCCTAACGGAGTATGGTTATCACCATCCCATCAACGACTGGGAAATTGCTGCGGAACAACAAACCCGGATAACTGCACATCGTTTGAAGTCACGCTTGACCCGGCTACAGTAATGATAGAATTTGACATTGTTTCCGGAGCTATTCCATCAGGTGCAATGTTTTATCAAATTAATTGCGGACCGCAAGTGGCGGTAGGTTCACCAATCTGTCTTTCCGGCGTTGGTCCACATCATATTACTTTCTGTAAACCCGGAAACAATGAAAACGTTTACATGATAAAAGCGATCTCCGCGCCAATATTACCCTCCCCTGTGCATTCTCGTATTGGCTGCAGCACACCTATTTCAATTGCAGGGGTCGACACCTCGTCAATTAACTGGACTTCGATCTACCCGGGCACAACAGGACAATATAATTCCTATTTAAGTTGTACAAGCGGTTGCGCAGATCCGGTATTTACACCTGATTCAAACGCTCCTGCTTATATTGATTATGTTGTTACCGGAACACCTATAGCAACAACGTGCGGATACTTTTCTTTTGCTGATACATTGCGAATTTACATTCATGAAGGACTGGAAGGAACTGTAACACCCAACCCCGCTTCGTTTTGTTCGGACATTGGCGGCGTAACACTTACCGCCAGCGGTACATTCGGGTATGGACAATATTCCTACATATGGCGTGATACATCTACGGCAATAATCGGAACCGGACCAACATACTTTGCAACATCAACCGGAATGTATTTCGTTGAGATATTGGATGAACTATATACACCAGGTACATGCCCCGCAACTTTTATCAGTGTACCGGTCACAGAAACAGGTCTGCCTGTTGTAAACGCGGGCGCCGATCAAAGCATTTGCACGGCTGATCCGATCGTTTATTTAAACGGCACGGTTCAGAATGCACCAGGAATAATCTGGACAGGAGGAACCGGAACTTTCTATCCGGATAACACAACCTTGCTAGCTTCATATGTTCCTTCGGCAGCAGAACTTGCAGCCGGAAGTGTAACTCTGACACTTTCTACAATGGGAGTTTCCGGCGGATGCAACAACACGAGCGATGCAGTTGTGATTACATTTCCTCCCCCTCTTACAGTAACAATGGCCAACGTTAACGCTGAATGTAACAACAGTACTTCAACACTTACGCCAAATGTAAGCGGCGGT
>CBIHPU010000267.1:0-5645 GCA_966211935.1 uncultured bacterium
AATTCCAAATAAGGCACAGATTTTTTATTGACACACAGAGGAACAAGAAAGACAGGGGATTCTATTCAACAACAGATGCACGAATGATAGTTACAATGAATACAGTAAAATTATTAAGGTTTCCATTCTCTGTTTTCCTGCTGCCGGTAAGCTTGTTCTCGTTTGTATTTATCCAACCGCTGGCCGACATGCGTCTTTTGCTTGTATTATTCATTTGGCACCTGCTTGTATTTCCTGCCAGTAACGGTTACAACAGCTTTCATGACCGCGACAAAGGACCGGTTGGTGGACTCGCCACTCCCCCACTCCCAACAAAAAATTTACTGCATGTTGTAAATGCCATGGATATCTCGGCAATACTTCTTTCAACACTCGTAAACAATTTCTTTGTTCTTTTCGTCGCTGTTTACATCATTGCTTCACGCCTGTACAGCAACAGAAGTGTCAGGTTAAAAAAATACCCGTTAACTTCTTTTTTCATAGTTTTCTTTTTTCAGGGAGCCTGGATCTTTATTGCAAATTTATTCGCCTATAATAAAGCATTTTCAGGAACAGAAGGAATGTATGCCGCAATTGCGTCTTCATTTTTCATTGGCTCAATTTATCCGATAACGCAAATTTATCAGCATGAATCAGACAAGGAGGACGGCGTAACAACAATAAGCATGCTCCTTGGCACCACAGGAACTTTTTTGTTCTCGGCAGTTATGTTTACACTGGCAAACCTGTTTGTATTTCTGGCATTCGAATCGCCTGCACACGTTTCAGGATTTTTTCTGTTCGCGCTATTCATGTTACCTACCGTTGCGTATTTTATTTACTGGTTTGTCCGAAGCATAAAAAATAAACGTCACGTGAATTTTAAAAATACAATGACGCTTCTGGTTCTTTCATCATTGTCAAATAACACTTGTTTTTTACTATTGATATTTATTTAAACAAAATGTCTTATCTGATCGATATAAGCACAGCGGTGCCTGAGTTTGAGATAACGCAGGATGATATGTACCGCTTTTACGTGCAGTCATTGCCGTTAACCGTAAATGAAAATTTTCTGTGGAAACTTAATTTACTCTGCCAGAAATCAGGAATTAAGAAACGCTATAGTTGCATTCCCGATTTTAACCTAAAAGCGTTTGAGTTATATACGGAGAACAATTACCGCTCGCGCGTTGAACAGCGTATGAAAAAGTACGCCGAAAAAGTTCTTCCGCTTGCTATCAGAGCAAACGATCAGCTGATTGAATCAACAGGATTAAGAAAAGAAGAGATCACCCACCTGATCGTAGTAAGCTGCACCGGAATGCTGGCGCCCGGATTTGAATTATTACTTGCAGAAAAATATCAGTTACAGCATACAGAAAAAATCGCAATCAACTTTATGGGTTGCTATGCAGCAGTAAAAGCGTTAAAACAGGCAAAATATATTACCAGTGCTGAACCTGAGGCATGTGTTTTAGTTGTTTGTGCAGAACTCTGTTCACTGCACTACGCGCCTCCGGTAACAGATGAAGATGTTATTTCCACTTTATTATTCGGAGATGGCGCAGCGTCTGCACTGATATGCGGACAATCTCACAGATTGGTTCAGAACAACATTACATTGCAATTTACCGGAATTGGTTCAGCCTGCATACCTGGCACAGCAGACCTGATGACCTGGGACATCGGCTCATATTCATTTAAAATGTTTTTGAGCAAAGAAATTGCGGAAGCAATCGGAAATCACATCAATTATGTTGTGACGAATTTTTTAAAAAATAAAGAAGAAACGGATTATTGGGCAATACATCCCGGAGGGATAAAGATAATTCAGGAGGTAAAAAAACAGCTTCAGCTGGATGATTCGCAAATAAAAGATTCGTATGATATTCTGGAAAATTATGGAAACATGTCATCACCAACAATCCTTTTTGTTTTAAAACACGTGTTGGAAGACATTAAAAAAAATAACGACGGAAACCAGAAAAAAATTTTCGCTTGTGCCTTCGGCCCTGGAATTTCAGTAGAGATGTTAAGCTTTATTTCATCAACAACAACAATCAGTCAGCCTGGTTTAGCAGTTAGTCCCGATGCAACTTAAAATCCGATCAACCGAAAAAGAATTGCTTGACGGAGAAAATATCTCCCGGACAGAATTATACCGCAACCTGGAAGAGTTGCACATCATCAACAAATATCTCGGCGGATATCGCGCAAGCACAACACAGATAAAAAAGCTGGTGCAAAAAAACCGGCAATATAAAAGTGTGCTTGATGTTGGTTTTGGCGGAGGACATTTCATTCGTCAGCTTGATGATGCAACAGGAAACAAACTTTTTTTTTACGGAGTGGACCTGAAAGCAGATTGCGTTAACTACGCGAAACAGAACCTGCAATTATTACCCAACAAAACATTGATCTGCGATGACTATAGAAATATTCCTTCCGATCTGCTGAAAAAAATTGACATCATACATTGCAGTTTGTTTTTGCATCATCTCACAGAAGAAGAGATCACTGAATTCTTTTCTTTCGCGAAAAAGAACAATTGCATTGTTATTGCAAACGATCTGCACCGCACCTGGTTCGCATATTATAGTATAAAGGTTCTTACAAAACTTTTATCCAACTCAAGGCTGGTTAAAAACGACGCGCCGATCTCTGTAAAACGCGCTTTTAAAAAGCATGAACTTGTTTCACTCGCGAAAAAATCAGGTTTTGAAGATGTAAGCGTTACCTGGAACTGGGCATTCCGGTATACTTTAATTGCAAAATAATGTTGTATGATGTTGCAATAGCAGGCGGTGGAATTGCAGGTTTATCATTAGCGATAGATCTTAGAAGACGCGGATACAAAATTGTGGTGCTGGAAAAAGGAAGTTATCCACGACACAAGGTTTGTGGAGAGTACATTTCAATGGAATCGGCAGATTACCTCAAAAAAATTTGTCCAGAATTAATTACGCTTGCATTACCACGAATCAATACTTTCAGATTAACGGCGCCAGGCAATAATGTTTTTGAAACCCATTTGCAACCCGGAGGATTTGGGATCAGCAGGTATCTCCTGGAACAGCTGCTCTACAAAGAAGCATTAAAAAATGGTGTGGAAGTTTTAACGGATCAGAAAGTGCAGAGAGCAATTTTCAGCAAACATGAAAACCTGTTTACAGTTAAAGGCAACAGCGTCGACATCCATTCAAAGTTTTTCTGCAACGCAAGCGGAAAGATCTCCAATCTTGTGAAGTGGAAAACCATGCGACAGGATTATATCGCCGTTAAATATCATATTACAACAGACCGGGAAACAAACAAAATAGAGATCCATAATTTTAACGGGGGATATTGCGGCATTTCAAATATCGAAAACGAAAAATCCTGCCTATGCTACATTGTGAACACTGACCAATTGAAAAGCACGGGAAATTCAATTGAACAACTCGAAAAAAAATATCTCTTTAAAAACGAATCCCTGAACAGGATTTTCAAAAATTCAAAATTTTTATTTGAAAGGCCGCTTGTAACGAGCGGAATCAATTTTACGATCAAAGATCAGAGTAAGGACAATAATTTTTACATCGGCGACTCAGCCGGAACAGTTTCGCCTGTAACAGGGAACGGAATGAGCATGAGCTTAAGATCAGCGTCATTTTTAGCTGAGCAGATCGATCATTGTTTAAATGAAAAAATAAACCAGGAAGAATTAACCAAAAGATATCGGCATTTCTGGAACAAACAATTTGCTTCCCGCATAAAACTAAGCGGAACACTACAATCATTAACTGAATCCACTTTCCTAGCCCAGCTAAGTATTAAAACATTCAATGTATTTCCTTCTGTAGCAAGATTTCTTATCAGGCAAACTCATGGCAAGCCATTCTGAACGCAATTTTATATTCTGGCAGCAATGGCTGGTATACACGAGTGTCCTTTTTGCCTTTGCAGGAGTATTCTATGCCGTAGCTGGAAGCATTGAATTATTTGATACTTACCATTCAGAACTGGCTAAAATTTTCTGGAATACTAACGTGTTGCCTGAGCAGGCGGAAGAATTCAGGCAATTCGCAGCGGGACCCGCGGGTGGCACAATAGCCTGTGCATATATTTTAATGACATTTATTGCAATCCATCCTTACAAAGAAAAAAAGATCTGGGCATGGAACGCAATAGCAATTTCAACAATTACGTGGTTCATTATAGATTGCGCGATCAGTTTTTATCACGATGTTTATATCCAGGTATACCTGAATGTTTTTTCATTTGTGATAAAAGCATTACCGTTGCTCTTCACCTGGAAATATTTCATGCGCAAATCACCGTAACCTTCCCATGCGCATTCGCGGCGGATAGATCCGGATAAAAATTTCTGCAGAGACCGGGTATTTTCCATACAGATCTCTCAAACCTTCTGCAGCTACAAAAGCTGTTACCTGTCCGCCCAAAGCAATTGAGGCTGTTTGAAGTTTGGAAAGATCATAACTGAAACCGGCTGTCAACGCATTAATATTATAGATTGCATGCTCATCAAATCCTAACGATTCCTTAATATATAATTCTTCAATAGATTTCTGAACAAACTCATACCTGCAATAAACGGCAGATTTATTCACAACAACTGCAGCTTCAGCAAGAATCGCGTGTTCAGAATGGTCACTTTGATTCAAAGCCCATATAACAGAAGCATTCAAAAAATTATCAGTCCGCAAAGGAAGGCTCCATACTGCTGAAGCAGTGCTGCGATTAATATTTACATCAGGTCTTGCGTATTCGGGACCATTAATAAATCCGTGTGAGATCTGAAATGATAAATTTACCGTAGGATTATATGACAGTCGGGCGCTGTATGAATCGAAGCGCGGCTCATCAAAATTATAACGGTATTCATCCGGTTCTCTTCCGGTAAAAAGAGACGATTCCAATTTAAATTTGTTGAAACGGAAACCACCGGTAATGACGCCAAAAGTTATATGAGTTGCATCATTCCAGTGATGAGATAATGGAGCATCCGGATTATACAGAGAAGAAACACGATGCATAAAAGCGACAGAACCAATCGCAGGTTCTCCCGGATATCCGATGTACAAATAGAGATCATAATGGCGATTGGGCGAATAAGTATAAGCTACAGATAATTCTGAAAACAGATCATGGGGATGTTGACGATCAACCAGGGGTTCGCCTTTATAACTTTCTCCCGTTTGAAACAAAAGCGGGTAACCATTTTCGCCAAATAACGCATCAGGCGACAACATTGCGCTGAATCTGAACAATCCCTTTTTTCCGGTTCTTTTTTGTCCCATCAGCATGAACCAACTCACGGCGTCTGCCTTTTCACCTCCTCTTGTTCCGGAATTAAAAATATCCTGTTGATTGTAGCGAATAAAAATATTCCCATGAAGCATAAACATCCACTTATTCTTGTGCATCATAAATCCAAACATTGGAGTTGAATCGGGAAGCCAGGCAGTACCGGAACCATTTCTGTTCATGGGAAGATTTAATGAAAACGCGTGTGTCATTCCAGAGGAATCACTACCGGTTATTGCTTCAGACTGATGGTGCTCATGCTGGCAATAAAAATTTAAACTGCATGAAACTGCGAGCGCAAAAATTATCTTTCTCATTAAATATCTTTTCATTTATTCTGAAAAAAACATACCCTT
>CBIHPU010000268.1:0-5645 GCA_966211935.1 uncultured bacterium
TAAAGTTGAAAAGAATGGAGACATCGCAGTAATCACAATGGATCAGCCGGAAAATTTAAACGCGCTGAGTGAAGAAACAATGTACCAGCTCGACAAATGTTTTTACGCGGTAGATCATGACCCTTCTATCAGAACAATTTTTATTACAGGTTCTGGTAAAGCGTTTGTGGCAGGCGCGGATATTAAATTTTTCGTGAGGAACATTAAGAAAGATAGAATTTGCGATATTGAATCATTTACAGAGTTTGGCCAAAAAGTATTTGAACGTATTGATAATTCGAAAAAGAAAATTGTTGTGATCATTAATGGTTTAGCTCTTGGTGGAGGCTTGGAACTTGCACTATGCGCAGACGTAATTCTCGCAACGCCAAAAGCGCAAATGGCATTTCCTGAAACAGGAATTGGAATTTATCCGGGTCTTGGAGGAACGCAGCGAAGCGTTAGGAAAATTGGAAAAGGATTGAGCAAATATTTAATTCACACTGGTAAAATGCTTACTGCATCAGAGGCGGAAGAAATTGGCCTGGTGGATAAAGTTATCAACGTAGAAGAAATGTTTGCCATTTCTTCGGGACGACAAAACATACCGGCATCATCCGGCAAAAAAACCGGGAAGAAATGGGAAATAATAGAACGCTTCTTCGAAAAAAAGCAAACGCAAGCGATTTATCTCCAGATGAAACAGAAAAAATTATTAAAACCCTGGCTTATAAAGCTCCGGTCGCATTAAAACTTGCAGATAAACTGATCACAGAAGAAAAAGGTTGTCAGTCTGAACTTGATCACTTACGGGAGATATTTTCAACTTCAGACGCTTTACTGGGACTTTCATCAATTGGAAAAAAAGTTCAATACCAGGGCGCGTGAATTTATGCCAGCGAGTCAGGTTTTTAATTTGTTATTGATCTCTAATTCTGAGATCTAAAGAATCCTGTTGTTGCAGGCTTTTGAAGTCGGTCTGTGATAATACGGAGCCGCATCGGGCAACCGGTGCGGTTTTTTTTATTGTGAAATCTTAATCCAGTAAAATGGATTTTCCCTGAAAAAAGGCAATTTTATTTTCCGAAGAAGACCCGATAGCAATGAAGGTTTATACATTATTGAATAATTAAACTTTTTCAGATCACTCAGCAAATGTGGTGTGTAATGATCCGCCAATTCCGGAAAACCCGAGTTTGAATAATATAATCTGGAACGTTTTCCAGCTTGCTCTTTTTGGATTTCCGTTTTATAAAAAGGACTATCCAGAATATGGATCTCACCATTTTCTTTTAACAGCATTCTTAACTGATCGACGAGTTTATATAATTCAGGAAAATACTGTACGCTTCCGTTCAATGCAATTACATCGAACATTTTTTCCGGAATATCAGCGTTAAAAACGTCAGCGTATAAGAATGTTATCTTTGAATTAACACTGAACGTTTCCACAGCCTGTTGCAATTCATATTTATTTACGTCAAGTCCATAAGCATGAATGCAATTTTCGTTTTGAGAAATAAAATTTGTGAACCACCCGTTGCCACATCCGATCTCCAGAAAATTATAATCAGATCGTTCTTTGAGGTAATTCTTAAATAAATACGCAGTGTGTTTGCGCATTTTCCAGATTGGCTTATCGAAATCCGGTAATTGAGTTATCTGTTCAATTGTAAGAAGATTTCCCTCTTTTTTTCTCAATGCAATGTAGACCTTTTCAAATGTGTCATTTGCCGGAGTAAGGTAAATTATTCCTCCAGAAATTTCAGAACCGGCAAAAATATTATCCATAATTGAAGATCGCGCAAAATTAAACTAATTATGCTGACCTAATCATGACCAATGGCATGACATTTTTACTCCATGATCAAAACCAATTTAAATGAAAAATTTATTTTATCTGATAATCGCTGCAGCATTTTTCGTCTCGTGTAACGAAAAAAAGGAAGAAGAAACACCGGCTGCTACGGACGAAAGCGTAGAACAAGGCGCTAGCGAAAATATTACGCCTCAATTAGAAAAAGACACCGGCAGCAGATATAGTGTGGATACTGTTACCAAACCAGAATAACACCAGGAAAAATAAATTGACAATCTGAAGTGATCTGGTCAACCGTCATTGCTTAATCAGCAACCTCGTTGTGCTTGCATTGTTATCAGAAATCTTCAACAAATAAACTCCTTCAGCAAACTCGTCTGAAATATTTATTATTGCTGCATTATTTAAAGAAGAATAATGCAGCTTTTTAATTTCCTCACCCAGAATATTGAATAACTGAATAGTCACTTCACCAACGGGAGCAGAGTTGAAAAGAATTTTTATCTCATTCTCAAATGGATTAGGACTAATTTCAAACAGAAGATTTGCATTCTGCAGTTCGTTTATTCCTACCGCACTCACATTATTATTTTTTGACACAATCCACAGATCAGGATCAAAGAATACGCTGTCCGCTGTAAATGGCAAACCCGCTGTAAATATTTCACCGGAAAAAGTGTGATTAAAAACGAGTATTGTATCCTGAAAATTATTTTTAAAGCGGATCGGCACAGGCATCTCAAAGAATGAAACAGAAGAATGTGACTGAGTTTGATTGATTGTAACAGTAAGTAAATTTGTTGTATCCTGCTCCCATATAACGCTATATTTGGGATGCCCCTCACCATAATACCAGTCATTAAAAAATTCTGTCAGGCTAAGAGAACTTACCGCTTCAAGATGCACTTTTAATTGCGGAGTTTTCGCAAAACCATAAGCCAGCGTTGTATCTGTTATAAAATTCTTAATTCCTTTAAAAAACAACGAATCTCCCATCACCCACCTGAGCATATGCAACACATAAGCTCCTTTTGAGTATGATAAACGTGAATCAAAAATCCGCCCGACTGTTGTAGTATCATCACAAAAAACAGAACCGAAAGCGTAGTTTGTTATACTCTGCATATTTTGAGATTTCCAGGTGTTCCAGTAAATTCCATTGAACATGTATTGATAAGTTAATCCCGTGCAATAAGTCGCGAAGCCTTCATTCAGCCAAATATCTTCCCATGATCCACAAGTAATTTTATCTCCAAACCACTGATGTCCCAATTCATGAGAAATAACATGATGGTTCAACGCGCTCGAAGACATGAAGGACATTGTCTGATGTTCCATTGACGCGCCACCACCAATTTCGGCATGACCATATTTTTCTTTCATAAAAGGATAGACGGTAAAAATGCTATCATATAACTGCATTGTAGGAACTGTGCCAGCAGTTGCAGGTTGCGCAGAACCAATGTTCTCAGGATAGATATAGTTGAGAATTTCCAGTGTATCATTTCCTAACGGAACAAAATCCGAGTACACAGAGTAATTAGTGACAGCGAAGGCCACCAGGTAAGTTGCAATTGGATATCGATGCTTCCAGAAAAAAGTTTTGTCTGTACCGCTTGTTGTTTCCGAAACAAGAAGACCATTGCCGGCAACGCGATACGCAGAAGGACAAGTGACAATTATATCCACAGAATCAATTTTATCATTCAGCGTTTGCTTACATGGCCACCATTCTTTTGCACCATAAGGTTCCGACAAGGTCCAGATAACCGGCGTTCCGCTGTGATTTGTTTGTACGAATGCGCCAAAGCCAGATGTAGTTGGAGCGCCCTGGTAAAAAATGGAAAGAGAATCCAAAGAACCAGCAATTAAAGTGGCCGGAAAATTAACCTGAAGAATATCACCTGCTAAATGAGAAAATGTGAGAAGTGAATCATGATAAAGTATGCTGTCTACAGTTAAAACAATACTAAGATCGAACTCAACCTGATTGGTAGGATTAACAGGTTGAAAATAGGTAAGTACTTTTCCTTTAATATAATTCACTGCCGGATCAACTGTCCATTCGCATCTGTGGTAAACAACATTAAAATTATAATTGGCTGCAAGCGCGGATTTGTTATTCTCCAACGAAAATTTATTTTTTTCAGTCTCCGCAATCTTTTTGTCTGCATTTACAAAATCAACCTGTGAGTTGACGACGGAAATAAAAACAAGCGAAAAAATTATGTATATAAATGAAACTTTCATATGTATGTTTAAGTTAAGAAATTCCTGATCATTAAGATTAGCAGATATTGCTGAAATGGGAAATGATCCAGCTCATTTAACAGAAATTCTTCTGCAAAACGTGCAATATGGTGAACAAGAACTAATAAAAGAAATTTTTATAAAATGCTTTTCGGAACGATCTTTCTCGTCCATGCTTTTACGCGTTTGCTTTTACCGGCTTCTGCGTCCGGATTAAAAGAAATGGTAGTTTCCCAGGAATTTTCAGACTTGAACTCCTCCTCTATTCCAACCAAAACCTCTTTTGCTATTTTTTCCGACCGAATGATTGTAATGCATTCAGAATTTAAATTAGCACTGCGTGGATCAAGATTAAACGTCCCGATAACGGTCGTTACTCCATCAATAACCATTGTTTTAGCGTGCAGACCGAAAACAGGCGTATAATTTATTTCTTTCTGCAGTTCTCCCGTCATAATATCATAACGCACTTTCGCGTTTGGCTTAAATTCAAAAACCCTGATTCCCGTTTCAAGGAGTTGTTTTCGGTCGCGCTGATAACCACTGAACGCTTCGAGATTGTCTGTTGAAGCCAGACTATTTGTAAGTATCCTGATCTTCACTCCGCGATCTATTGCCTCTTTAAAAAGCTTCTTACCTAATTCTGTAGTAACAAGATAAGGTGACTGAATATCAATTGTAGATTTCGCGTTTTTCACAAGAGAGATTAATTCATCAGTGGTGAGTCCGCCCATTCTGTCTTTTCTGTCTTCATTTTTTCCGGGAACGTCGGAAACAAAATTTACACTATCCAGCCATACAATTTTCCCTGTTGCCTGAAGCTCTGAGAATGCCTTTGGCAACAACTGAATGCGTTCACGGATCTGTGGCCAGAAATTTTCCGCATTACAGGCGTACTGGTGCAGGCGCTCAAATCTTTTTTCATCCGTAGAATCGACGGTCTCGTCTTTTACAAGAACTGATACAGGAACGCTTAAAGCGCTGTTCCAGAATTCTTCGAATGATGTTTCAACGGACTCAACAGATTTTCCGATCAACAAAACATCCCTGTCCCTGAAGTTATATTCATGATCGTAATCAAAATATTCGTCCGCAATATTTCTTCCCCCCGTAATTACAATTTTTCCATCAACACAAAAAGTTTTATTGTGCATGCGCTGATTAGCCTTGGTAAATTCAGTTGCGAACTTTTTAATTTTCGATGCGATATTCTTTCCAATATTAGTTCCCGGATTATAGATTCTGATGCTGATGTTTTTATGGGAATCGAGGGTAAGAATTTCGTGAGTGCCGGCATCAACCATTATATCATCTACCAGAATGCGGATCTTAACGCCCCTGTCAGCCGCGCGAACCAGATAATCACAGGCAATTAATCCAACATTATCAGTTGAAAAAATGAAATATTGTATATCGATCGATTCTTCCGCGTATTCGGAAAGCCATGCTCTCGATATCATGGCTGTACTTCCATCTTCCAAAACATACACTCCGGTTTTACTTTTCATGGAGTCTGCCATTGGTTCCAACTCTTTTGATAACGAAGTAGAATCATTTCTGTGGATGGACGAACAAAAATCAACAGTCACAGGCGGAA
>CBIHPU010000269.1:0-5645 GCA_966211935.1 uncultured bacterium
AACTAACGTCACCATACAGCTTATAAAGTTTCATCCAGACAATAGCGATCTGTGCGCAGCCGGTACAGATCATGTACTCTGAAGGTATCCAGTTTTTATCATATCGTCCGGATAAATAACCACGAACCTCAAAAATTTCCATCAGGCGGTCGGCCGCTTTTTTTGCTTTTGCCGCGTAAACTTTTTCATTCAGTAGAATGCTGCTGTCAATAATTCCATCCAGCGTGTAGGAAATTGTATGTAAAATTGGTCGGTCGTTATGTTTGATCGTATTGTCACAATCTTCAAACCAGCCGTTAGGTTGCAGTTTTTTGTCGAGTATCCAGTTAATATTTTTTTGGGCTGCAATTTTGTAAGCTTCGTTTCCTGTTTCTTTCCACATCTCAAGCAGGGGAGCATCAACATATGAATCATAAACTCTTGCCGTTTTCATAAAAGCAAATTCCTTCCAGCTGCCATCTGTTTCCTGAATTTTCACCAGCCAGTCCGAAGCTTTCACGCACGATTGTAAATATTTTTCATTTCCTGTTTTACGATAGGCGCTGAGCAATCCACGAACGACCTGTCCGGTATTAAACACAACTTCACTTTTGTTTTCGTGCACATATCCGCTTTGCCATCCGCCGCTGTTTTTTTGTATTCTCACCAGCCAGTCCGCGCAGTCATTCAGATTCGCAATTATTTCGGGTTTATTGCAGCGCTGGGCGTATTGGTAAAGACTGTCAATAATATATCCGGAAGTTTCCGGGTAACTGCCGGTATGCCCTTCCACTATATAAAAAGTACTGAAACCTTTATCCGGGTTAAATTGCTGATTATTGAGCAACCACTCAGCGGCGGAGTTCAGTGCCTTTTTCTTTTGTTCAGCTGAATAATCCGCTTTTTTCCATTCACGCGTTGCAAACCAGGTTTTAAAATTTTTTGTCAGCAATGCACGTTCCGGTCGCGCTAAAACCGTGGTGGAGAAATATTTTAAATATCGCGCAGCAGATCTCAACATTGCATTTATAAATTAACCGGTTTCAAAGCTTCAACCACAACCTCTTCGTACAATTCCTTCCAGCCTTCCCATTCACCGTAATTACCAAGTGATTCATTGTTGAACATTGATGTAAACGTTCCACCAGTGCGTTTTATTTCATCTATAACCGGTTTTATTGCTTTCAACGCTTCGGCAGGATTAAGTTTCAGGCTGTAGCGCAGCGACGTTTCTGAAAATATGTAGGGATAGATTTTCAAACTTGTTTCAGATTCCGACTCCAGATCGTACCAGAAAAAAGGAGTGCTGATACTTGCGCGGAAGCCCAGCTGATTGTGATATCCCATGCTGTAATCGTTCTGAATTCCGTTTTCAATCAATGTTTTGTATGTATCGGGAAAATGAAGGCGGGCATAATGCTGTCTGCTGTTAATGATCTCGCGGTGGGTAATATTTGTGAGCCTTGAAATCTCTTTTTTCAACTGGTATGAATCGTCGTGACTTCCGAAAGAAGGATGAATTCCAACCTCTGCATAATCTGCAAGATGTTTGATCAGTTTCTGAAAATTTCTGTTGTTGGAAGGCAGGTTTTTATCGTTGATTCCATAATCTCCCAGCAGGAAAAAATAAATCACATCGATCTTGTATTTTTTCTGGATGTCCAATTGATAAGAATAGCTGTCAAATGGATCGTTCATTATTCCGAAAATAACGCGGGTTCTGTCTCTCAGATTTTTCCAGTTAAGATTAACTATTGCACGGATGTACCCGCCAAGAGTTCGCATTACGCCTTTCTGCGCAAACGCGTAGGCGTTATCAATATCAATTGTAGAGATGAATTTATATTTCGGCTCATTGAACTTAAGCTGCGGGTATTCTTCTGCAAGAAACTTTTTAAAATATTTTACCCAAAGATTAATTATGGGTTTGTCTAAAAACTGGTGACTGAACGCGATACTGCTTTCCGCTTCAAAACGATCGTACTGATCACGCACGTGCGGTAAATATTCTTCGTAACGTGTTACAAGAAAAAACACGGCGCCAAAAAGATCAAACGGAATCTTTTCTCCGTTCTGCTTGGAAAAAAGAACTTTTGTTCCCTTCCACTGGCCTATCATCAGATTTTTTTCCTTTATCCCCGTCTGAAACAAAATGCTTTCCGCGAAAATGAAAAATGACTCGTTGCTCACACGCTCCTGCGCATAACAGATCTTTGGTCCCGAATACGTTTCAAATTCTTCCTTGCTTGCTGCAATGTTGAACTCGAGGCCCAGAAGGTCTTTAAACACCAGGTTAAACGTGTATTTTACGCGGAAAGTGGTTTTAGGAACGTATAAAAGGACACTTTTCACTTAACAGGAAAATTTTTGATGATCTCATTGCAGATAAATTCAGCTGCGTGCGCGTCACCATAGTACGGAGGGAATTTTTTTGGGGGATCATTGTAAAGTTTTTCAAAAGCTGAAATAATTTTAGCTTCATCTGAAGTTCCCGCCACAATTGCTGCGCCGCATTCAACCAGTTCCACCCATTCTGTTTCAGTTCTTAACACAATACAGGGTTTCTTAAAATAAAAAGCTTCTTTCTGCACTCCACCGCTGTCCGTCATAACAATGCTGCAGTTTTTTTCAAGCATTATCATCTCCAGAAAGGAAACAGGATCACAGATTACAAAATTCTTATTGTCTTCAATTGCTTTTTTTAAATCTTTTTTCAAAAGCTGTGCGGTCATTTTTTTTGTGCGCGGATGCAATGGCAGCAAAATTTTAATGTTGTAACGGTTTGATAAATTATTTAGAGCCGAGAAGATCCTGTTCAAATTACCTTCGTCATCGGTATTTGTGTTGCGGTGTATTGTTGCGAGAATAAATTTATTTTTCTCCAGGCTGTGTCTCGTCAGAATGTCTGTTTTTTTTTCGGCTATCTCAGAAAAATACATGCTGTTGTCATACATCACATCTCCGCAATGATAAATTTTAGGATTCCTGCTGTTATATGGCGGAAGATTATTTTCAGGGAAACCTTGTTTCACAAGATTGTCGTATCCTGTTTTTGTCGGACAAAACAACATCGTTGATACACTGTCGGCATAGACGCGGTTTCTCTCTTCCGGCATCTGATCGTTATATGATCTTAAACCTGCTTCAACATGTAATACGGGAACATCCAGATCAGCCGCTGCTTTGGCTCCGGAATAGGTTGAGTTGGTATCACCATACACAAGTACCGCGGTTGGATTATTCTCTTTTATGATTTTCGAAATGCCCTCTTCCATTTCTTTCATCTGTTCCTCCGGTGTTTTTCCGGTCAGTGAAAAAGTGTGATCGGGCCTTGGTATGCCAAGCTCATCAAAAAAAACCTGGCTCATGTTCGCGTCATAATGTTGCCCTGTATGCAAAATGATCTCTTCCAGTTTATCTGAAAAATTCTTTTTTATAGCCCTGCTGATTGCTGCGGCTTTAATGATCTGCGGTCTTGCCCCGATAATCGTAAGTAGTTTTATTTTTTTCACAGAATAATTTTTAGATCAGCCCCTCGTCCGCGAAACTGGTGTACCTGTTTTCGTAAATGATAAGATGGTCGTTAAGATTTATATCCAGCAGTCGCGCTGCCTCTGAAACTTTTTTAGTGAGCGTAAGGTCTTCATGACTCGGTTTCGGATTTCCGCTCGGGTGATTATGAAACAGGATCATTGATGAAGCAAGACAATCAACCGCGCTTTTAATGATCATTCTTATATCCACAACTGTTCCTGCAAGTCCGCCGCGGCTTAGTTGTTCTTCTTTTATCACGCGGTTATTCCGGTTTAGATAAAGCACCCAGAATTCTTCGTGTTTAAGGTCCTGAAGTTTATCGCGCATTTGCTCAAATGCCGTAAAACTGTTTTTTATCTGTGGAAGTTCAAGAGGTTCACTTTCTTTTCTTCTTCTGCCAAGTTCAAGCGCAGCAGCAATGGTCAAAGCCTTTGCTTCGCCAATTCCTTTAAAACGCTGTAAATCGTTCACAGTAATTTTCCCCAATGAATTCAGGTTATTGTTTGCAGATGCCAAAATACGTTTGCAGAGTTCCACAGCGCTTTCTTCTGCGCTGCCGCTTCCGATGAGAATGGCAAGCAGTTCCGCGTCTGACAAACTGTTTTTGCCTTTGAGCAGGAACTTTTCGCGGGGACGGTCTTCTTCCGCCCAGGTTTTAATAGAGCTTAATGTTTTTACTTCTTCCACGGGCCAAAGGTCTGGTCTTAACTCCAAAGTTACAAGCAAATTTTATTAACCGTTGAACGCCGGAAGAACGTATTTTTGCCTTTTCATTTTGTGGAGCACATTACCAAACCATCGCCTCTGGCGTCTCTAAGGATCGCTGATTTCAGGAACTTCGTAATAGCGCGTTTCTTTATGGTGCTGGCTGTGCAGATGCAAATGACCACCATCGGGTTTCAGGTGTATTACGAGTATACGGAAAAACTGGAAGAGCGTGATCGCATCTACATTCTTGGAATGATAGGTCTTTACGAAGTAATTCCATTCATTCTTACTTCATTTATTTCGGGACACATTGCAGATCTTGCAAACAGGAAATGGATAATCATCAGCTCTATTTTCACTTTGACCATTGGTTCCTTTTTCCTGGTAGCATTCAGTAATGATTATTTTTCTTCACTCGAAAAGTTTACTTATTACCCGTTATTGGCGATAGTTTCACTATTCGGTATTGCGCGCGCGTTTTTAGCCGCGGCAACTCCGGCCTTTATGAGTCAGATAGTGCCCAGGCATTTGTATACCAATTCTGCTACGTGGAACAGCACAATGTGGCACATTGCGGCAGTGCTTGGTCCTGTAATGGCAGGTTTAATTTATGGATATAATGATGGAATGAATTCAGTATTGACCTATTCTGTAAATACTTTCTTGTTCGTGTTCTCATTGCTCGGATTCGCCTTTGTGAAGAACAGATCAGTTCCTGAACGAATAAAAAAAGAACCGCTTGTAAAGAGTCTTACTTCAGGAGTTAGATTTGTGTTTGCACAAAAAACGATCTTGTCTGCATTATCATTGGATCTTTTTGCTGTTTTGTTTGGAGGAGCGGTAGCAATGATCCCTGCATTTACAGATAAAGTTTTACATATGGGACCTGAAGCCGCGGGATTGTTGAGAACAGCGCCCGCAGCCGGAGCGGTAGTAATGGCCATGATTCTCGCTTTCAAACCACCGGGAAAAAATGCAGGTAAGCTCCTCCTGCTTTCTGTAATTGCATTTGGCGTTTTTACGGTTGGCTTCGCGCTGAGCACCAATTACTGGCTTGCATTTATTTTTCTTCTACTTACAGGTGCGTTTGATAATATTTCGGTTGTAATAAGACACACCATTTTACAGTTGCTTACACCTGAAAATATGCGCGGACGTGTTAGCGCGGTAAACGGAATCTTCATTGGCTCCTCCAATGAAATTGGAAGTTATGAGTCTGGATTGGCGGCAAAGATCATGGGACTCGTTCCGTCCATTATTTTTGGCGGATGCATGGTCATTGCGGTTGTTGGTGGAGTTAATTTTTTGAATCCTTCATTAAAAAAGCTGGATATGAATAAAGCGGTCGATGAGATAGGAGAGAAGAATGAAAAGTGAATTTTATTTCTCTCGCCATGTTCTTTTTAGAAAAAGAAGTGTTTAAA
>CBIHPU010000270.1:0-5621 GCA_966211935.1 uncultured bacterium
GGTGGTTACTTTGCTAGAGCAAATTAACGGCGAAATCGATGTTGATCTAATTTCAGGTACAAAATTTTTGATTAACTTTACATATAATAATCTAGCCAAAAATTAAAGATTAAGCCATGTCAAAAACAAATATTCTTGTAGTAGAAGATGAAAGTATTGTAAGTAAGGATATTCAAAACAGTTTGAAAAAACTGGGATATAATGTGGTTGGTGCTTGTAACAGAGGGGAAGACGCAATAGATGTTGCCCGTGAGAAAAGACCTGACCTGGTGTTGATGGATATAATGTTGAAAGGAGAGAAAAGCGGAATTGATGCGGCAGATGTTATCCGCACGGAAATGAATATTCCAATCATTTTTCTTACGGCTTACGCGGATGAAAGCACACTTTCAAAAGCTAAAGTAACAGAGCCTTACGGATATATTCTTAAGCCATTTAAAGAAATTGATCTGCACAGCTCAATTGAAATGGCGATCTATAAACACAAGAAAGTTTCAGAAATACAGAAGGAGCGAGACTTCCTTTACTCGCTTGTTGAAAACAAAGAAGGCGGAAGCAAAGACATCATCTTTGTAAAGAGCAACAGCAGAATGGTTAAGGTGGACATGAAGGATATTTATTATGTAGAGGCGCTTAAGGACTATGTTGTGATAAACACAGGGGTAACACGTTACACCATTCACAGCACCATGAAGGATATTGAAAAGAAACTTAACCCGAATGATTTTATACGTGTTCATCGTTCTTTCATAGCGCGCGTTGACAAAATTGTCGCAATCGAGAACCACACAATAGTTCTGGAGAACGACAGAAAGGTAATACCGATCGGAGGTTCCTATAAAGACGAACTGCAGAAAAGACTAAATATGGTTTAATCGAAGCCCGCCGCAGAGCGGGTTTTTTAATGCCATAATTTTTTCCTTCAATTTTTTCACACTAAAAAAATGTTAAAACTCTTGTTTCAACTCAAATCTTTATCGTATATTTGCGATATACATTTAAACAATGGCAATCAACAAAAAAGAAGAATTCAGTAAACAGGAGATAGAACTGGCAGATTTTGCCAAGGCACTTTCCCACCCCGCACGCATCGCGATTTTAAAAACAATTGCAAAACGTAATGAATGTATTTGCGGTGAAATTGTCGAGGTTCTCCCTCTCGCGCAATCTACCGTGTCGCAGCACTTAAAAGAATTGCAGAAAGCGGGGCTCGTTCAGGGACGTGTAGATGGAACAAAATCTTGTTACTGCGTCAATCAAAAGGCGTTCGACAAATTCATTAAGTCCGTTGAAGGATTCATTGAAAAGCTCCAGGCCTGCGATTGCGGAGATGGAAAATGCTAAATAAAAAAATCACTTTAAATAAATGCAAAAAATGAAATCAAACAGCGAAACATTAAAACAACTGGTAAAAGAAAAATATTCTGAAATTGCCAGGAGCGAAACCGCGAACAACAACAGTTGCTGCGGCGGAACATGCGGAAGTAACGAAGTTTATAACATCATGACCGACGATTATTCTTCTGTTGAAGGATATAATAAGGACGCTGATCTGGGTCTTGGTTGCGGACTTCCAACTGAATTCGCGAAGATGAAAGAAGGAGATACTGTAATAGATCTTGGAAGTGGCGCAGGCAACGACGCCTTTGTAGCAAGAAAAGCAGTTGGCGACAAAGGAAAGGTAATTGGGATAGATTTTTCTGAAGCGATGATTGAGCGCGCGCAGAAGAATGTAGATAAGTTGGGTTACAACAATGTGCAGTTCAGGTTGGGCGATATAGAGAAGATGCCGGTTACAAGCGATCTTGCCGACGTGGTAGTAAGCAATTGCGTGTTGAATCTTGTTCCTGAGAAACAGAATGTGTTCAATGAAATAAAGCGCGTTTTGAAAGCTGGCGGCCACTTTTCAATTTCCGATATAGTGTTGGAAGGCGAATTGACGGACGCGATGAAAAACGCCGCTGAATTTTATTCAGGTTGTGTGAGTGGCGCCATTCAAATGAAAGATTATATTAAAATCATTGAAAAAGCTGGATTTGAAGATATCACCATTCAGAAAAAGAAACCAATTATTATTCCTGACGATATTTTATTACAGCACTTAGGTGAGGCGGAAACAAAAAAATTCAAACAAAGCGGAGCTGGAATTTACAGCATAACAGTTTACGGGCGCAAGTCCGTCGCGTGTTGCGCTCCTGGTTGCTGCAACTGATTTGTATTTCTATATTAGTGCCTGTAAATTGAACTATGCTTAAAAAGAGTTTAGCAGAATTTGCAGGCACTTTTTTTCTTGTGTTTGCGGGTACCGGGGCCATCGTCATCAACGAAGAAACACGCGGTGTTATCGGACACCCCGGAATAGCGATGGTGTTCGGATTCATCGTGGTCGCCATGATCTATTCATTCGGCAACATTAGCGGTGCGCATCTTAATCCCGCTGTTACTATCGCTTTCTTCTCTCACGGAAATTTAAACATAAAGGAAGTTCCATTTTACATTCTCTCACAAATTGCCGGCGCGTTCACCGCGTCTTTTTCGCTCAGCTGGTTTTTTCCAATGAACAGATCTTTGGGCACAACATTGCCTTACAACGATTCTTGGAAAATGGCTTTCGGAATGGAGTTCATATTAACTTTTCTTCTTGTATTTGTTATACTCCGTGTTGTTGCAACGGGTGAGTTGAAAGCATTCGCAGGGATCATCATTGGCGGAGTAGTATTTCTTGATGCTTTATTTGGCGGCCCGGTTTGCGGAGCCAGCATGAATCCCGCGCGGTCCATTGCGCCAGCGGTAGTTTCAGGAATTACAAAACATTTATGGGCCTATATCACTTCTCCATTACTTGCCGGAATAGTTGCGGCTGTGGTTCACCGGATTTGGTTTAAAACAAAAGATTTCGCATGAAAAAAGTTCTTGTTTTGTGTACCGGAAATTCCTGCCGCTCGCAAATGGCGCATGGTTATCTCGCCAGCAATCTTTTGGGTATTGCTGATGTGTACAGCGCGGGAGTGGAAACACATGGTGTAAATCCACGTGCAATAAAAATTATGGAGGAAGATGGCATTGACATCTCTCATCACACTTCTAACAACGTAAACGAATACCTGAATATTCCTTTTGACTTGATCCTGACAGTTTGCGACAACGCAAAAGAAAATTGTCCCTATATACCCGGAAAGGCAAAGCGGATTCATCATTCATTCCCGGATCCTGCCAAAGCAATTGGAACAGAAGAGCAGGTAATGAACGAATTCAGAAAAGTTAGGGATGAAATAAAGAGCTATTCTTCAAAGCTGGCTTCAGAACTGAAAAAAGAGTGGAAATAGCTGTAAAATGTGATATGTTACACTGATTCTGTTCCTCTTTCGTTTGTATCTTTGCGCCTCAGGTTATGGGGCTATTTACCAATCGTAACATCAACGAGAATCCCGAAGGGGAAATGTCTTTCATGCATCACCTCGAGGCGCTAAGATGGCACCTTGTGCGCGCTGCCGCTGTAATTTTATTTATCTGCATCATCTTTTTTTTCTTCAGCGATTTTTTATTTGACAAAGTAATTTTTGCGCCACGCAGCGAAGCTTTTCCGACTTATAAATGGTTTTGCGCTTTGAGCGAGCAGCTGCACATTCCGGATCTTTGCATAAAAGTTACTGAGGGAAAAAAACTTCAGACTCTCGGCGCGAGCGAGCAGTTCACAACTTATATCTGGATCTGCATGCTTGCGGGAATCATTGTTGGCTTTCCTTATTTTCTGTGGGAATTATGGAAGTTTATTCGCCCTGCATTAAGAGAAACTGAAACCAAGCCGGTTCAGGGTTTTGTTATTGTTGGAACAATTCTTTTTTTGATTGGAATTCTATTCGGCTACTTCATTCTTTTTCCGCTCTCTTACAATTTCCTTATTTCCTTCAGCGTAAGTGGCGGACAACATGTTGAAACGAATAACACACTGGATGATTATATCTCACTCATCAGCACAATGAGCCTGGTGACAGGACTCGTATTTGAGTTACCGATTGTGGTTTATTTTTTAACGCGATTGGGAATCTTCACTCCGAAGTTCATGCGCAAATACAGAAGACACGCTGTTGTTATTATCCTTATTTTATCTGCTGTTATTACCCCGTCACCAGACTGGATTAGTCAGCTTATTGTCTTTACACCGCTGTATTTACTGTATGAGATAAGCATTTTTGTAAGTGCTTATGTGGTGAAGAAATATCTTATTGGTAAATAAACTTACACTTTTATTCCTATCACCAGCACATCGTCCAGCTGCTCCATTTCTCCTTTCCACTCCATAAATTTTTCTGCAAGGAACTTTTCCTGTTGCGCCACCGTCAAAGTTGCCATTTCAGAAAATAAAGCGATCATGTTTTTATACTTCAGTTTTTTTCCTTTCGGACCGCCAAACTGATCCGCATAACCATCTGTAAAAGTAAACAGCACGTCATCTGTCTGCAATTGAATTTCGTGCTGACTGAATGATTTCATAGCATCGCCATAAATTCCTACAGGTTGTTTGTCTGCACTGAATTCGGTAACATTTCCATCACGCACTAAAACGCAGGGATTATTTGCCGCCGCGTAGCAAACTGTTTTTGTTTTTTTATTATATCGGCACAACGCTATATCCATTCCATCTTTGTTCTCTCCCGATCTTCCTGTCTGTTTTAAAGAAGAAATTATTCTGTCCCTCATTTGATTCAGCACTTCCTTCGGCTCTGTGATTTTCTTTTCATTTACCAATTCATTCAGCAAGCCGTGTCCAAGCATGGTCATGAAACCTCCGGGCACTCCGTGACCCGTGCAATCTGCAGTGGCATAAAACACAAAATCATTTATTTCTGATATCCAGTAAAAATCTCCGCTCACAATATCTTTAGGTTTGAACAGGATAAAGAAGTTTTCGAGGTGTTTTTTAAATTCATCTCTGTCTGGCAAAATCGCGTTCTGGATTTTTTGGGCATAAACAATACTGTCCTTTATGTCTTTGTGCGCAGATTCAACTTTTATTTTTTCATTCTGTAGTTCCGCCGTGCGCTCATTTACTTTTTCTTCCAATATTGTTTTTTCCTTCATTAACTTTTTTTCCCGCAAACGAATGTAGGCGTACAATCCCAGTACCGTAGTAAGTCCGCACAGGATATAGAACCAGGTTGTTCTCCAGAAGGGGGGGCTTATCTTTATTTTCACTTTTGCAGGTTCAAGACTCCATACCCCATCATTGTTGGTGGCTTTAACCATGAATGTATACTCGCCTGGGTCAAGATTGGTAAACGTAACTTCATGCTTATTGCCGATCTCCACCCAATCATCATTAAACCCTTCCATTTTATAAGCAAAATTGTTTTTTGCGGGATTGGTAAAATCTGAGCAAGCGAATTCAAATGAGAAAAAATATTGCGTGTAGTCGAGGTTAATTTCATTGGTGTAATTGATATTTTCTTCCGTTATAAATGGTTGATTCAATACTGTAAAATCAGTCAATGAAACTTTTGGAGCAACAGAATTCATTTTAATATCTTCTGGAAGGAAAATATTCATTCCATTCATTCCTCCGAACATTAATTTTCCGCTCGTAGTTTTATAAACCGCATGCATGTTAAACTCGCGTCCCT
>CBIHPU010000271.1:0-5595 GCA_966211935.1 uncultured bacterium
CGCACAATTGTTTTATCTGGCGGGCCGGACCCTACGGCTCTGCCTGAAATCTCTGTGAATAAGAAAATGACTCTCCGTCAATTGTCGACCCGCTGGGTCACCCGTCGGGTCATCCGCATGGTCACCACACCGGTGGCAATGAAAGAAGCAAGTGCAAATCAAAATCGACCCAACAAGTGATTTGAAAATTGGTGTATCCCGCAGATGAACCCGACTGGTCCACCAGCTTCTCACCAATGCTTTCCTTAACTATTTTAAAAGAAAAACCCCGGCTCAATAAAAACCGGGGTCTCATGAAGATTAAAAAAAATTACTTTTTGTACACCATCAGATACCCGTCTTTCTCAACAGGCTTACCTGCCAGATTAGTTGCGGTAATAAAGAAATAATAAGTACCATCACTTACAATGTCTCCGTCCAGGTCTTTTCCATCCCAATGGAAACTTGGCGCGTCAGCACTGTACATCACCTGACCCCAGCGATTGAAAATCGTCAACTTGAATTCTTTGAATCCGCTGTGCGTTATAAAAAACTCATCATTAATTCCATCTCCATTTGGTGAAAATACATTCGGAATTGAAAGCACTTCTGTCCAGTCAACCACAATAGTACCGTAAGCTGTGTCCGCACAGGTTCCGTTTGTTGAAATAAGTGTTACGTTATATGTACCTGGGCCACCAAATGTTACTGTTGGATTTCCCGTGTAGTTTGTACCATCAATTGTCCAGATAGAAGATGAAACCGAACCGGTTGTTGTATCCGTAAAGCTCCACATCAGTTCGTTATTTTGATCTTCAGTTGATGTAAAGCCTGCATCTGGTGACTGCACAACAGAAACGTTACAAGTTACAGGATTAGAAAAACAAGTATTGGTTGAGTTAGCTGAAACAACCGTTACAGGCGATCCTGTTGGCCATGTAAAGTTAACTGACAGCGTATCGCTTCCGTTTACTGTTGAGTTATCAGGTAGTGTCCAGACATAATTACCTGTTGCAGATCCTGAAGCAGTAACCATTACGTTAGGATTATTGGAACAGATTGGAGGAGGACAATTGATTGAAGGAGGCAATGGCTTGCTTTCAGTCAGAATATACGGGTGGCTTGGATCTGTAAACGCCCAACCTGCTTTTGTCTGAGTTGAAAAATACCCTGAAGTTCCCGCAGCAGTTGGAAGCATGTTGTTCCAAACAGATGTTTGCCATTGAGCCAGTCCATCCCATGAATTGCCGTCGGCTGTTGGATCATAATAAACTTTTACGTCTGCAGTTCCGCCCGCGTTTACTTTAGTAATTGAATGATACCAGTTCGGATTTGAATTACAGAAAGTAGAATCAGTTGTTAAACGATTAAAACCATCAACGCTCGCGTCGTTATTATTAAAACGCACTGTAAAAGTATTAGGAACAGTAGTAGCAGGTGTAATGTCTATTGGACGATAGCGCAATGTTCCGGCGCTTGATCCAACAGGGAAAAAATAAGTTGAGTTTGTTGCTGTCTGCCACTCAGTATATCCCGGAGCAACAGAAGAAATAAATCCTTCACTGCCCTGAGTCGGGTTGTTTGTAATGGCTCCGTTTGTAGCGCTCGTAATGGTAAGTATGTTCCCCTGAGTTGCAAGTTCACGGTTGTTCAGCCAGAGTGAATCAGTAACCGTAACATTGATTCCCATAATAACTTTCGGATCAGGATAAGTTACAGGTGATGGATCGAGTGTAAGGTGCGAGAATGAAGTTGCTGAAGTTCCAAGTATATTCTGGTTGGCGGAGTTGCTGGTCATGATCACTTCATTACCTGCGCCGTTCCAATTCGCGTTGTTTACAAAATCCTGCTCTACGTAGAACTTTCCTGTTCCCGAGGTGGAAGATGCTCCGTTAAGCGTTAAGGATCCTGGCGCCACTCCGTTATTGGTGCTCCAGAAATTTCCATCGTTTACAATGGTACCGGCAGTATTATTCTCAATACCTCCGTTTACAAAAACTACAATTCCATTGATCTGAACTGTAGATCCGTTATTAAACAGCTCTTGCGCGTTTATAAAATTACTCAGCAAAAATGCTGAACCTAAAATCAAAGTAAATCTTTTCTTCATGTTCGGGAGAGGGTAAAGATTAATACGCTAAGATAATGAAATAGACAGACGATGCAAATCAATTCTTCGATAAAACGCCGAGTTTAACGCCAACTTCCTGCATGAATTCCTTAACCTCTTTGGCGGTCAGTTTGTCATTGGTTGCTCTTATGTACGTATCTGTCAGAGACATAATGTTTTGAACATAGAACTTCTTCATTTCGTCTATGGTCATTTCTTTGGTCCACAGGTCAATTCTTAATGTGTTATTTTCCTTTTCGTCCCAAATGGCGATCATGGTACTTTTACAATTACTGCTCTCTCCGGCATCCGGCGCATCCCACTTTATCTCTACAGGTAAATGGTTTTCATCGACTTTAACAGTGAATTTAATTTCAGAACTTTTCATCAGTTTCTATTTTTTCAGGATTTATTTTCGGGCTTGTAACGCGATTTTGAAAGTATCTTTTGATAATCACGATCGGCCATCAGCTCGTTTAATTTTACTTGAGGATTATTTTCCATGTAGGCGGAAACAATTCTGTAACCAATGTATTTTGCAATGGCCGGCGGACATTCTTTGCTGATAGCAGCGGTAAAAGGTCCATCGGTGGTATAGGCAACAATTTCACGTAAATCATTTATGTAAAGACGATTTTTCTCTGTAAAATATCCCCACAGATTCCTCTCGTAACTGTCGCAATAATCCATCTGCTCGGAGGTATAACCAAAAATGACTGAATCTTCAGTCTCCGGAACAATCGATTTAGTGCAATACGCGAATTTTCCCGCTCTTATCATTGTTTCCAGCAGGTTTTTTTCCGGATCATTTTTATCGAATTTAAAGATCACCCATCCAGCAATCATATCCGACAACAAATAATCTTTTTCCATCAATCGCTTCCTGTAAGCTGGTATTTGGGGCTGTATCATATCATAAAAAGGCGCGTCTTCTCCAAGGTAATAATCAAGACCCGCAGCCATTGTAGATTCAACGTTAACAATTCCATAATTGAATCCGGATATCATTGTAAGAACCTGATCAGGAACAGCGGTATCCGGGAAATAATATTTTATCCTGCGAAAAGCCTCTGTAAGATCCTTTTCAAGATTTTCTATCTCCGAAATTGTATAAATCTGCCGGGATCGTTTATAAACATCGTTCATATCCTTATCAGCAAGAAAATGTTTTATCGCCTCGGCATAAGTTGTATCTGAAACACCTCCCGTGTTGATCACATTGGTAACGAACTTCTCAAAAAAACTCCCGTATTTTTTCTGCAGTCCCGCGCTTTCTTCAAAAATTTTATTGGTATCAATGGAGAAAAGATCAATCTCCAGGCGTTTGATTTTAACAGGCTGCTGATTTATGTCAGAAAGATCCACATCAAAACGATCACCTCCGCAGGAAGCCAGCGCCATCAAAGACAACAGGAGAACGATGAGCTGTAATTTCCGCATTTAAAAATTTGGCTATTTTTGCTGCAAAATAACGAATTAAATATGAAAAAGATACTTACTCTGGCCGTTGCAATAACCTGTTTTGGAACTGCTGTAAATGCTCAGGACGCAATCAAAAGTGTTCGCTTCGGTATTCGCGCTACTCCTGCAATAAGCTGGATGACTCCGGATAACGATAAAAAAATTGAGGGGAACGGAGCTGTCCTTAAAGCAGGTCTGGGATTGCAACTGGAATTTAAACTTACAGAAGTTGCATGGTTTCAAACAGGTGTTGACTACACCGGTGCAGGATTCAAGGCAAATTATCAAAAAGCTGATACTG
The DNA here is from genome assembly GCA_966211935.1 of uncultured bacterium. Taxonomy (GTDB): domain Bacteria; phylum Bacteroidota; class Bacteroidia; order B-17B0; family Aurantibacillaceae; genus AM-1111. Next base: position 3,852 of record CBIHPU010000271.1, read on the forward strand.
CTTTTTATTTGTACCAGGACGATCAGATTATTGAAACTGAAGTCAATGGAGATTCAATTACTTCACCATCTCCTATTACATCCAGCATGTACAGTCACCGTTTGCTTACACGTAAATACAATCTTGGTTATGTCCACATTCCACTTTGTTTCAAATTCAAAACAAAAGATATTGGTGGATTAACTTATTTCGGAAACATTGGAGGAAATATTTTCATAAAAATGAAAGGCCGCGCCAACGACGAAGTTGAGCAGTTTAGCTATGCAACCGGGGTGAGGACAAACTCTGACATCGACAAAATTGACATCGGAAAGCAAATTAACCTGCTCACCATGGCTGCGAATGTTGGAGGCGGCGCTGAATATAATTTATCAGGTTCAACTTCACTGTTTGCTGCAATCAGCTATCAGCATCATTTTATGAACGCTGCAAAAAAAGATTCAGGTTACCTGATACGCGGAAAAACTGAAGCTGGCACTTACAAACTCAGCGAATTTCAAAACGCGATGAAGATGAGACAAATTGTTCTTACTCTTGGCATACTGTTCTAATCAGTAATTTTTTTAAGGTCCCGTTTCAATTGAAACGGGATTTTTTTTTGATAGTCATGAAGAAAAAGGAAATCATAGAGCATATTGTAAACTGGCTGAAAGAATATTCAAACAGCAGTGGTACTAACGGGTTTGTTGTAGGTGTTTCAGGTGGAATTGATTCTGCGCTTACCTCAACGTTATGCGCGCTTACAGGAAAAAAAGTTATTGTACTGAATCTTCCTATACGTCAGTTCAAAGAACACTTTGACCTCAGCAACGAACATATTGAATGGCTGAAAAAAAATTATTCAAACGTTGAAGCGTATACAGTAGATCTGACAACTGTGTTCAATAATTTTGAATTACAGGTTCCTGAAGAAGTCCGTGATTTTTTAAGCATGGCCAACAGCAGGGCGAGATTGAGAATGACTACGCTTTATGCATTTGCAGGACATTATAAACTTTTAGTTGCAGGCACTGGAAACAAGATAGAAGATTTCGGTGTTGGATTTTTTACGAAGTATGGAGATGGAGGAGTTGATCTTTCTCCAATAGCGGATCTGAAAAAAAGTGAAGTGTATGCATTGGCAGCGGAGTTGGGAGTTGTAAAAAATATATTAAATGCTCGTCCTACCGACGGGTTGTTTGCGGATGGAAGGACCGATGAAGATCAGCTTGGCGCGAGCTACGATGAGCTTGAGTGGGCGATGGAATACGTTGAAAAAAATCTGAATGAGAATTTGACAGATCGTCAGAAAAAAGTACTGGAGATCTATAAGCGATTGAATAAAGCCAACCGTCACAAGATTGATCCGATTCCGGTTTGTAAGATTCCGCAGGGATTGAAGGGGTGATATGATTTAGTTGTCTAGGCTGTCAAAAAAAATTAATTCAGCATCGTTTGAGAATTAGCGCACTTTACTATTCATTTGGTAGCCCAATGCCGGGACGCTCATTCAGTGGCTTAAATTATCAACATAAGTGAGTGAGTCACTGGATTTACAATCCATATCTGAAATAGCAATATTTTTTACGCTCCTTTTTAAGAATTTATCTACAAAATCATCACTGATTCTATTTTGAGTTGAGTCAAAAGAAGTAAAAATATTTTGTAACGTCTGAACGCGCGCACTTACTATTACTAATAAACAAAAAAAAATTTATTCACTCTAGCAGTTAATTTTTTAATTTGGAGATTCAACAGTAAATTC
>CBIHPU010000272.1:0-5577 GCA_966211935.1 uncultured bacterium
GACAAAAAAACAACATGTATGAAATGTGGGGAAGCGCAAAAGGCTTGCGCGCAGCATGGAGTCACGTTAATGAAAAACAGGTTTATTGTTACATCACATCTTACACGCCAAAAGGTGGAAAAGACAATAAAGAAACATTGAAAGATGAACTTAAGAAATTGTGCTCTGAATTTCCGGCACCGTTGCACGATCTTATCGATTCTGTGGATGCGGAGAAAATAATCAGAAGTGATTTGTTTGATTTTTGTCCGTTGAAGAAATGGCATTCGGGCAGAGTTGTTTTAGTTGGAGATGCTGCTCATGCAACAACACCAAATCTTGGACAAGGCGCCTGCCAGGCAATTGAATCTGCTTATGTTTTGGCAGAAAGGTTAGCTACAGATGAATCATACGAGCACGCGTTTCGCGAGTACCAGCGCATCCGTATGCCTAAAGCGCATTGGATCACAAATACATCGTGGCGATTGGGCCAGGTAACAAACACCAGTGGATTTCAGAAGAGAATACTTGAATTTTTTATGCGCGTTGCACCGGCGTATTTCGAGCAGAAACAGTTCAGCAGGATGTATAAATTGGAGTATTAAAGCGTAACCACGGAGATTGCACTGAGATTCACGGAATTTTTCATTCGTACATTCGTATCTCCTGATCCGATAGCTATCGGATCGTAAACCGTAGATTAAGTTGTTCACGCGGAGTACGCAAAGAACGCGGAGAAAAAAAGTAATTTAAAACACCGCGAGTTCCGCTGTTTCCGCCTCTCCACGGGCAACCTCGTCGCGACGTTGCGGCCGTCGCGAGAAAAAACAATTAAAACACCGCGAGCTCCGCTACCTCCGCTTCTCCGCGAGAAACTGACATCGCTTTGTATTTTCGTAAATTCGTATCGATTCATAAATTATATGGTGTCTATCTCAGTCTTCTGCGGCTCCTCTCCCGGCAACAATAAAATTTTTATTGAAACCGCTTTTGCAATGGGAGAACTCATCGCCTCGAAAAATCTAACGCTCGTGTACGGCGGAGCAAAGATCGGATTGATGGGCGCCGTTGCGGATGGAGCGCTGAGCAAAAACGGAAAAGTGATAGGCGTGCTTCCGCATTTTATGACGAAAAAAGAAGTCGCGCATGAAGGACTAACAGAATTGATCTGTGTAGACAGTATGCACGAACGCAAATTGAAGATGCATTCGCTTTCTGATGGAATCATTGCGTTACCTGGCGGCGTTGGAACCATGGAAGAACTTTTTGAAATGCTCACCTGGTTGCAGCTTGGATTACATGATAACCCTATCGGGATATTGAATGTTGAAGGTTTTTACGACGATCTTCAAGCGCAAATAAGAAAAATGCATTTTTCGGGATTTTTGACGACAAATCATTTAAAATGCCTCATTTTTGAAGAAAATCCAGCTGTTTTGCTGGAAAAAATGGAAAAATGGGTGAATCCGATTCAGAAAAGATGGATGGATGAGGATCAAACATGAAAAAGATTATATTTTTCTAACAAAAACATTTCTAATTCACGTCGTTACACAAGGTTTCAATGAATCAGAATTTTCATTTAATTTTCGTACCTTAGTCTGATTATCAAATTATTAACATTTGTTTTAACCACCCCATAAGTTAAAGCAGGATTAAATTTTAAACCCATGTTCACAAACAATAAGAACGGAAAGAATACGGTGGTAGACAGCACATCGGTTAACCTTTTAGGAATTGGTACCCAGCTTACCGGCGACATTAAAAGCAACGGTGATTTCAGAATTGACGGATCGCTGAAAGGAAATATTGAAGTAAAAGGAAAACTGGTTGTCGGTCCGCAAGGCATTATTGATGGCGAAATATTTTGCCAGAATGCCGACATCAGCGGACAGATAAAAGGAAAAGTAAATGTTTCTGAAATGCTGGTGCTGAAAAGTACAGCAAAGATCAGCGGCGATATCATTACAGTGAAGATTGCTATTGAGCCTGACGCTCAGTTTACAGGCACCTGCAGCATGAATGGAGGAGTTGTAAAAAGCATTCTCGGTGGTGAAAAAGAATCTTCCGGAAACAACGAAACAAGAACGGCCGCACACTAACCAATTCTAATTCATAGCCTGGTGTATGGCAAAGCCTCCGGTAAACTACATGCGTTATGCGGCAATGGGCACTCAAATGCTCGTTACCATAGGCATTGGCGTTTTCATCGGAATAAAATTGGATCGTTGGCTCAATTTGAAGTTCCCTGTTTTTACAGTTGTTCTTAGCCTCGTTTCAGTTGTTGCTGCCATGTACCTCGCAGTGAAAGATCTGCTGAAGAAAAAATGAACCGGAAATATTTTATTAGTCTGCTGCTTACTTCGCTGTTTACCGGCGTTGGAATTTTCTGCTGGAATTATTTCATTCCGAAATACTCAAACAATCACGCGTGGTTCATATTGGCTTATTACAGCACTGTAACTGCCGCCATTCACTTTTTTCTCGTAAAGAACGGTGACCCGAAACAATTTGTGCGAAGTTTCATGGGCATCACCTCTTTAAAATTATTGATCAACCTGGTAGTGATTTTAATTTATGGATTAATGATGAGGGATAAAGCTGTTTCCTTCGCGTTGATGTTCATGCTTATTTATTTTGCTTTTACTTTTTTCGAATCCGCACAATTAATTAAATCTGTCAAACAACAAAAAAAGGAAAATCTATGAAGAGAATAGCTGTTGTGTTTGTTGCATGTTTTACCACATTCGCATTTGCTCAAACTATATCTGACGCAAATATTTTTAAACCGGTAACGGGCGGGCCGACTGTAACAAATAAAAAAGGAAGTGAATACCAGTTTACCGTTGTAAAAAACATTGAAACAACTCCTGTGCAGAACCAGGGAAAAACCGGAACCTGCTGGAGCTTTTCTTCACTTTCTTTTTTTGAATCTGAACTCATCCGCATGGGAAAGGGAAAAGATTATAACCTCAGTGAAATGTTCGTGGCACGAATGGCTTATCCGCTGAAAGCTGAAAATTACATTCGTATGCATGGAAAAGCGCAGTTTGCTGAAGGCGGAGAATTTCATGACGTGGCGAATGTAATTCGCCGCTACGGAATGGTGCCGGAAGAAGTGTATAATGGAAATCTGAAAGCCGGAGAAAAATACAATCACCACATAATGGATAGCGTACTGCTTGCTTATGTGAAAGCAGTAATCGCAAACGACAAAAAAATTCAGATCGATTGGAGAAAGGGAGTCGATTCAATTCTTGATGTATATCTCGGAGCAGTGCCGAAAGAGTTTGAATACAAAGGAAAAAAATATACTCCGCAGACTTATGCTAAGGAAATGGGAATTGTTCCCGATGACTATGTTTACGTTACTTCATTCACGCATCACCCCTGGTATTCTAAATTTGTAATTGAAATTCCTGATAACTGGGCGTGGGAGCAGGCAATGAATGTTCCGTTAGATGAAATGATGGCAACAATCGACAATGCGCTGAACAACGGTTATGGTATTGGTTGGGCCGCTGACGTTTCTGAACCAACATTTAAGTTTAAAGAAGGTCTCGCAATTTTACCTGCACAATCGCTGGAAGGATTAAGTGCCGATGATATAAAGAAATTTTATGTCAAACCTGTTGAAGAGAAAAAAGTGACGCAGGAAGACAGACAAATCGCATTTGACAATTACGAGACGCAGGATGATCACGGAATGCACCTTGTCGGAATGGTGAAGGACCAGAACGGAGTTAAGTATTATATTGTGAAAAATTCATGGGGAAGAGAATTAAATGATTGCGACGGTTATTTTTTCGCAAGTGAAGCTTATGTGCGATTGAAAACGGTCAGTATTATGGTTCATAAGAAGGCGCTGCCAAAAACTGCAGCTGCGAAACTGGGAGTGAAATAAGGAACGCGGCGCAGAATACGTAAATTCGCTAAGCGGTTTTTTCTCGCGGCGCACGCAACGACGCGACGTTTAAATTTTGGATTAACAAACAACAAACCCGCCTTTGCAAGGTGCTACGGCGGGTAAAACATCAAACATCGAACGTCAAACGACGAACGTCAAACGAAATAACGACAAACGAATTATGGCTTGCACAGGATGTTCAACAGGTAGAGGTTCACACTCAACTCCCAATAATGTTCCCGCAGGTTGCGGAAGCAACGGTGGTTGCTCAACGGGAGGCTGTAACAAGCTGAACGTTTTTGACTGGCTCAGTAATATGGATTCGGTGAACGGACAACCACAGTTTGATATTGTGGAGGTGCGCTTCAAAAATTCACGTAAGGAATATTTTAAAAACGTAAACGCGCTTTCTATAGCAGTTGGAGAAGTTGTCGCGGTTGAAGGAACTCCCGGTCACGATATCGGAGTTGTTAGCGCAACAGGTGAGATCGTTCGCCTGCAGATGCGCAAAAAGAGCATTGACATCAACGCGCCTGACATTAAAAAACTTTATCGCAAGGCAAAACCCGCGGACGTTGACAAATGGAGAGAAGCGCAGGAGCTGGAAATACAAACCATGTACAAGGCGCGTACAATAGCCATTCGTCTTGGTTTGCAGATGAAGATCAGCGACGTGGAATATCAGGGAGATAAAACAAAAGCGATCTTCTATTATACTGCCGATGGTCGCGTTGATTTTCGCGAGCTGATCAAAGTGCTTGCTGAAGAATTCAGAATAAGAATTGAAATGCGTCAGATAGGTGCGAGACAGGAAGCTGCACGTTTGGGCGGAATAGGATCTTGTGGAAGAGAATTATGCTGCAGTACATGGTTGAATGATTTCAGAAGCGTGGCAACATCGGCTGCGCGTTACCAACAGCTTTCTCTCAATCCGTTAAAGCTCGCGGGTCAGTGCGGAAAATTAAAATGCTGTCTGAATTACGAGCTTGACGCGTACCTGGATGCGCTGAAAGAGTTTCCTGAAACTGATGGCGTAAAGCTGGTAAGTAAAAAGGGCAGGGCTTTTCATCAGAAGACAGATATTTTCAAACGAATTATCTGGTATTCTTACGAAGGAGAATCAGATGTGTTTATTCCGCTCAGCGTAGATAGAGTGAAGGAAGTAATGGCGATGAATACTAATGGAGAATTTCCTGAAGAGTTGCTAATTGCCAGCAAAGAGAAACAGGTTGAAGAGAAGAAACATGATTATGAGAATGTTGTTGGACAGGATAGCCTGACACGTTTTGATAAAAAGCGTTTCGATAAGAAAAGACCGCAGCAAAAACAAACGCAGCAAGGTAAACCCCAGAAACAACAGCAGGCCCAGAATAAAAATCCGCAGCAGCAACAGAACCGCAAGCCGCAACAGCCTGGACAGAATAAAGGTCCTCAGCAGCAAAATAAAAACCCGCAACAGAATACGTCGAATAAAGGTCCGCAGCGTAACGATAACAGGAATAAAAACCAGCAGAATCGTAATCGCGGAAATAATCAGAACAAGCGGAACGACAACAACAATAGCAACAATAATCCGAATACAAACGATCAGCGCAAGCCTGAATGAAATCATTTATTTTTAAAACAGTTGGTCTGTTTTCATTAATCGCGTTTGCTGCATCCTGCGGTAAAGGGAAAATTTATTCAGAATA
>CBIHPU010000273.1:0-5522 GCA_966211935.1 uncultured bacterium
ATGAAACGCGAAGATAATGATTTGCAGAGGAATTATTTAAGAAAGCCTGTTGAGATTTTTACTCTTTTAAAGAAGATGTCCTTTTACTCAATCATACAGATCTGAATCATCAATGAGATCAGCAAGATCTTTATACTTCAGCTTGTTGATCTGCTTAAGATCACCATTGGGAGTAATTTCTGAAGAATTCGGTCCCAGGTTATTGTCTCCGGGATCTATATCCGCATTCAGATTCATCAGCTCATAAATATTGCGGTTTCCGTATGCCATTTTTGCTCTGCCAAAACGGAATGTAACACCAAAATTTATAAAGGAACTACGCTTTAGTTTCTGATGATAAAAGAAGTTGAACGGGGACACGCTGTTATCCTGGTTGGACGATTTTGAATAAAACAGGATGCTGCTGTTCCTGGTAGCGCTACCCGCGTGAATAAAGCATGTGAAATACTTTGAAGGGTGAATATCAAATCCAAGTCCCACGCAAATATCCCTTCTTCCGAAAATTATATTGTTGTTTGTTCCCGCGTAAATAGAATCAACATCTTTAAAATTATAAACGCCGCCAACAGGTTTTGCAAGCAGATTAAATGAAACCGTGCGATGCAAAGGAACATTTAAATAAATATTTCTGGGAAACTGTATGCTGATGTAAGTCTTATCCAGTTTACCGAACCGGGCGCCAAGATATGGCAGTGTAATTCTGTCACCAAAAATAAAACTCTTTATAAAACCAACTCTCAAAGAAACTTTTTCGTTGAAAATATGGCTCCAGACAAAAACGCTTGCGGACCTGACATCCTTATCCGCGTCATAAGCTTTATCATATGCCACAAAGGGAGAAAAATCAAAAAAGAAAACGTCTTTTTTTCCATTGTTATACATGGTCCGGAGTCCAACACTATATTTTACAAAGACGTGTTTGGTTGGAAGACCGGAAAAAACGGGACGTGAATTCTGAAAATTTCCGGTAAGCAGCAAATGCCAGTTTGAAATTACCGTGCTGTCTTTTTTGTATTTGTCTTTTGTCCAGAGCGGAACATAAAACCCGGTATTGACCTGCGAATAAGAAAAAGCACGCAGATTTCCATTTACATTTTTCTTGATGAAAGTGGAAGTATCATTTAAGGTTCTTTCTCCTACAGCGTACCAGTTACCAAAAACAGTAGGGAGAAAATAATGTCTTGGCGATTTGGTTTTTTTTATTTTGGAAGAGTCGGCAGAATATTCAATCGCTTTGAGCGGAGAATAACACAAAAGAGCCAACAACAATATGGCTCCGGCGGAAAGATATTTTTTTTCGGACAACATCTATTCCTCCAGCTCTTTCTTATTGTTGGTGTTCATATTCTCACACACTTCCTTTATCAGCAGCCTTTTAAAATCTTCCTCCGCTTTGTACAACATTGCGATCTTTTTCATTGAAAGTATTTTCTTAAGCTGCCTGTGCCTTTCCTTCATCAATTCATTTTCACGGTTGTGGGAATCAACTTCCAGATCAATAAGCTCTTCTATTTGTTTTTCCGATAAATTGGAATTCGCCTCAAACTTTTTGCGGGCCTTGATCCTGTCTTTTCGTACAGTTTCCTTCTTCTGCTCATAATCGTTGAAGATGGGCCAGAATTTTTCAGCCTCCTGCGATGTAAGAGACATAGCTTTAGTAATGAAACTCACCTTCCTGGCGCCTATAGCATCCTTCCTGTTTTCTTTCGCCTGCGCATTAACGCCCATCACCAGCAGGATCATCCAAATGATATTTATAATCTTTCTCATCTTATTCTCCTGTAATTAAACTTTCATCCACATTCTGATCGAATACAATTTCATTCAGGGTCTCATCACTGATATTATCAGGCACTTCATCCAAAGCAGAAATCAGATCTGGATTTTCTGCCGCCATTGCTGCAATTGTGCTTTCATCAATACCAAACAATTCAGGATTCTCCATCACTTTATTTCTGTCAGCCTGACTTAAACGAACCGGTTCATTCTGCTCGCCATTTAAGATGATCCAGGACATAATCGTAACGCCAATCAAAACAGCGGCGGCGGCAACATACCTGAATTTCTTCACGTAATTAAACAGACTGATCACTTTTGCCTCTTCCTGCAATTGCAGCTCCGGATTTTTCCTCACCTGCACTTCGAAGGATTCAAAATAATTCTGCGGCAATGAAAAATGATCATTACGTTTGAGTGATTGTAAAAGCAGATTTGTTTTTACCTGTTCTTCTGAATTCTCAAAATAATTTTCCGGAGTAGTAAATTCCTGACTCTTTAATTTTTCAAGAAACAACCTGTTTTGAATCTCAGTCTCAAGCGTATTAAAATAATCCGCGGGCGTTTCAAAAGACTGTTGCTTCAAGTCTTCGAATCTCAGTTTACTTTTTATTTTATTCTCAAGTTCGTTGAAGTAATTACCGGGCACAGAAAACTGCTGATCATTTTTGTTATTGGTATCTTCATCAAGCTTTAGCTTAAGGGAAATATTCAGAGCCGAATCATCAAAATATGAATGAGGCAAAGCAAAAGGGTTGACCTTATCCACACCAAACAAGAGCGGAAAATCATTTTTCATTTCCTCACGTTCCTTTTCTATATCCTTTTTGTCCTTCATCTTCTATTAGATGCCATTTATCGGCAAAGGTTTAATCCTCTTAACATTTTTTTGATCAGCTATTACTTCACTTTCATCCCGGTAATACCACAATTAATCATTCTATACACTTAAGCCAGCATTTTCACGAAGATATTCTTCTACTTTTTTTGCAGCGTGATGATAATTTGCCTTAAGCGCGCCAACCGAAGTTTCCAATACTTCAGAAATCTGTTCATAAGACATCTCATCGTAATAACGCATATTAAAAACGATGCGCTGCTTTTCAGGGAGAGTGAGAATAGCTTGCTGCAATTTCAATTGTATCTCATCGCCTTTAAAAAAATTATCGCTTTCAAGACTCTTACTTAATTGATGTTCGATTGGATGAATACTCTGTGTGTTTTCTTTTTGCTTCTGCCGAAGAAAACTCAAAGACTCGTTGGTAGCAATTCTGTAAAGCCAGGTGTACAGAGCGCTATCTCCTTTAAAATTCCCGAGTCCCTTCCAGACTTTAATAAATGTGTTCTGAAGAATATCATCCGTATCGTCATGATTGATCACGATCTTTCGAATGTGCCAGTAGAGTGGCTTCTGATATTTTTTGATCAACAACGATAACGCAGCGTCACGCGACACAGGGTCGCGGTACTTTTCTATTATATCATTGTCATTCTGCTCCTGCATACCAACTTCAATTAGACGCAAGTTAATTAGAAAGGTTTAATGTATTTTTCATTTAAATTTTCAGGTAAAAAGCGCTAAAAACAAAATTCTAAAAAAGTAATTTTATTTTAAAGTTTATATAATGGCAATTAAATAAATTAACAATTTGATCGGGTAAGATACTGAAGAAATTGAATTGCCTGGGACACTTTATAAACTCATCTTTGAGTAATTAATTAAAATTTTTAACCATGAAAAAAAGATTACCTCATTTAAGCATCGTACTGATGATATTGTCATTTGCTTTTATTACGAAAGCTCAGACATCAGTAACAATTACCAGCGTGATGGATTCAACCAACAACTGGCAATATTGTCCACCGCCGATAACAACCGACCTGCTTGTTTATGGAAGTGCCAGCGGTTATAATTACTTAACCGACAGTATTGATGTTCATGTATTTTGGGGCGATGGATCAGATTCATTGACAACTGTTCCATTAACCTCTGGCGGTGGAGCGGGAGATTATTTTTACGTGTGGAGCGGACTCGACCACGTGTATAATTTACCAGGTACCTACAATATTATGGTTATTGCAAGCGGATTTGATGGTAGCGCTGATACAAGCTATTATCCTGTTACAGTTTATGCCGGCTGTTCGTTGATAGACGGATACTGTTATCTGGATAATAACAGCAATTGCATATTTGATGCAGGCGATGATACGCTCTCAGGAATTTTGATCGAAATCCAGAATTCCCTTGGTACATCAATAGGTTATGGATTCACTGATGCCAACGGCTATTACTCTGTTTCAGTACCGAGCGGCCTAACAGGTTTGACCATTGCCCCTAACTTGTATTATTCCAGCAGCTTTAATTCGGTAACGTGTCCTGCAGGAGGATTGTATACTTTTAATTCTTCAACTGGCAACACGTTTAACTTCGGCCTTGACTGTTCCAACTCCAATCATGATCTCTGGGTTTATGCTGGCGGATGGATTGCACCTCCCGGTAGTGCCGGATTTATTTATGTTTACGGTGCGAATTATTCCTGCACGTCTGTAAACGGAACAATAACTCTTACGCTGCCTGCGGAACTGACATATGGAGGCATTTCGAATGGGCCAGCGCCAACTTCTGTTGTAGGAAATACAATTACCTGGAACCAGAATTTTATAGGAAGCGGTTACTGGAACAACTGGTTCAACGCAAGTATTATTGTGAACACAGATACTAATGCTGTTTTGTTTGATACTGTTTGCTTCACTGCCTCTATTTCACCAACGGCGGGAGATCTTAACCCGGCGAACAATACAGATAACGAATGCAGAATAATTGGAGGTCCGTATGATCCGAATGACAAGCAAGTGTCACCTGCAGGCATTGGCAGTAATGGTGCAATTGCGCCAAACACAGTTTTAACTTATACTGTGAATTTCCAGAACACCGGAACTATGCCGGCATTACACGTTTACGTTATGGATACGATCAGTAATAATCTTGATATGTCAACTTTGGAAATACTTGGAGCCAGCCACACCATGAATCCTTACATTTACAACACCAATCTTATCCGTTTCGATTTTCCGAACATCAACTTACCTGACAGCAATTCTAACGAACCTGCTTCTCATGGTTGGATCGTATACAGAATAAAAGTAAAGAGCAACCTGGTTAATGGAGATGAAATAAAAAATACGGCGCACATTTATTTCGACTACAATTCAGCCATAGTAACAAACACCACTTTAAATACAATTGATGTTACACTTGGTATGAATTCAGTTGCTAAATCAGAGATGGAAAACATGCTGTTTCCAAATCCTGCAAATGATAATTTCAGTGTAAGATTTGAAAAAGAGATTAGCGGCTACCTGTATGTATATGATGCAACAGGACGAGTTGTAAAATCAGCGGTACTGAACAAAACAACCACAACACATGTGAATGTTTCTGATCTTGCTCCGGGCATTTACAACATTTCAATTCCGGGAGTTGAACTGAAACAAAACAGACTGCAGGTTATTCATTGATAACTTACAGCCACTCAATAAAAAGGTTGATCTGAAAATGATCAACCTTTTTTTCTTTGACGGAGTGTAATGATGTTCGGAGTTAAGTCCCTGGATGTTTTTAAATACACTGAGGGTCGACGTTCCGATCGACGTCCCCTTCGACGAATACCTCAGATTTTATAAGGGTTTCGGCGGATGTTGGCTTTTGTGATGTTAGCGCTGAGTCGACGTTCCAGTCGACGTCC
>CBIHPU010000274.1:0-5512 GCA_966211935.1 uncultured bacterium
ATCAATTGCAAGCGCGACTTTAGCTGATGATGGTGTATACACCGTTACAGTTACTGCAGGTAGCTGTACAAGCACGGCAACTACAAGTGTAACAGTAGCACCTCCTCCAACACCTAACTCATCCAATACAGGTCCGTATTGCGAAGGAACAACAATCGATCTTTCTTCTTCCGGAGGAACCACTTATGCATGGTCTGGTCCTGCGGGATATACAAGCAGCACCCAAAATCCTTCAATTGGAGCTTCTACAACTTCTATGAGTGGTGTTTATACAGTGACTGTATCTGTCGGAACCTGTTCAGCGACATCAACCACTTCTGTAACAGTAAATCCATTGCCAGTTCCATCGGCGAGCAATAACGGTCCTTACTGTATCGGATCACAAATAAACTTATCGGCCGGTGGAGGTGGAGCATACAGTTGGTCTGGACCGAACGGGTTTACTTCGAACTCTCAAAACCCGTCTATTCCAAATATCACTCAAGCGGATTCAGGAATTTATACGGTTACAGTTACTGATGGAGTAACCGGATGCGTTTCTACAGCGACAACGAATGTAAATGTCAATGCTACTCTTATCCCCTTAATCAACTCAAATGGGCCTGTTTGCAATGGAGATACAATGGCAGTTTCCTGCGCAAATGGAACAACGTGGTCGTGGAGTGGACCAAACGGATTTACTTCTGCAGCTCAAAATATTTCTTTTCAGCCGCTTACTCCTTCTGATACCGGAACTTATACCGTTAACGTTACAGATGCAATGGGTTGTTCGGGAACAACAACCATTAATGTAAATATCAATCCACTTCCTGTTGTCAGTGCTTCTGGTGCAACGATCTGTTCGGGAGACACCGGATCGATTACCGCAAGCGGTGCTGTTAATTATACCTGGTCAGCAGGAACAACTCCAGCCAATGGCGCAACTGTTTCTGCTAATCCATCAACAACAACAACTTTTACTGTTACAGGTATTGACGCAAACGGATGCGAGGATACAACCACTGTAGTGATGAATGTAAATGCTCTTCCGGTAATCAGCGCGACATCCGGATCGATTTGCCCTGGAATGAGCGATACGCTTTTTGCAGGTGGAGCACAGACATTTTCATGGTCCGCAGGAACAACATCAATTTCAACCAACCAGGATACGGTTGTAGTTTCTCCTGCATCAACAACATCGTATACAGTTACGGGGACTGATGTTAATGGTTGTGTGGATACTGTTATTACGACTGTTTCAGTTAGTGCTACGGGTGTAACCTTGACAATGTCTTCCAACCCGAATATTTGTCTTGGAGATAGTACAACACTTACGGTAAGTGGCGCGAACGTTTACACCTGGAATCCAGGCGCAGTAAATGCTTCGAGTATTACAGTATCACCTGCGATAACTACAACTTATACTGTAAACGCAACAGACCTTAACGGTTGTACTGGTACTGGAACAGTAACTGTGAATGTAGCGCCGACAATGACGCCAACAACAAGCGGAACTAACTTATCCTGTAACAATTCATGCAACGGACAAGCGAGCACCAGCGTATCGCCTTCATCAGGTCAGTTCGCGAACTATACTTATCAATGGAACAATGGTACTACTACAGCGACTGCAACAAATCTTTGTGCAGGAACATATACTGTTGTTGTTACTGATGGGGCGGGCTGCAGCATTACGGACACTGTAACGCTAACTCAACCAACACCGCTCGTTTCAACTTCAACTTCTTCGGATGTTTTATGTAACGGCGGAAGTACCGGAACCGCGAGTGTAACTGTAAATGGTGGTACACCAAACTATTCAGTATTGTGGAGCAACGGCGCGAGCGGGGCTAATCAAACAAATTTTACCGCAGGAACTTATACGGCAGTAATCTCCGACGCGAACAACTGTCTGGACACTGTAGTAGTTACTATTGCGCAACCGACTGCTATTACCATGACACTTACACCGACAGAGATAACCTGCGTAAATCCGGCGGGAGCAATTTCAAGTACCGTAAACGGCGGAACTCCTGGATACACTTATGCATGGTCACCATCAGGCAGCGGTCAGAATCCTTCCGGATTACCTGCTAATACATATACTTTAACTGTGACAGATTCAAACAGCTGTGTTGCGACACAAACTGTTGTAGTTGCAAGCAACGTAAACCCACCGGGTGCCAACGCTGGTCAGGATGCGATTTTGAATTGCGGTGGCTTACCGCTGATTCTTTCGGGATCATCAGGAGTTTCTGGAGTGAATTACTCATGGAACGGACCAGGAGGTTTCACTTCCACTTCTCAAAATCCATCAGTTTCAACTGCCGGTGATTATACCGTAACTGTTACAAATCCTTCCAACGGTTGTACTTCTGTTGATACTGTAACAATTACCCAGGCCACAATCGACGCTTCGTTCCTGAATAATCCGGGAGGCGGCGTAGCACCGCTGACTGTTACGTTCCTGAATACGAGTACGGGCGCTTCTTCCTATGCATGGGATTTTGGAAACGGAACTGGCTCACTAAACACAAACGACACGTCGTTGTATGTGGTGCCGGGAACATATACCGTAACACTGATAGCAATGAACGCTGCTAACGGTTGTTTTGATTCAACCACAGCCGTGATCATAGTTGACTTCCCAACATCTATTATTATCCCGAACGTCTTTACTCCTAACGGTGATGGCAATAATGACATATTCTATATTCCAAGTACGGGTCTGAAAGAACTTGAAGTAAGTATATTCGATCGTTGGGGAATAAAGATGGCTGAGTTCACTGCAATTGACGGGGGATGGAATGGTAAAACACCTTCCGGTGCAGACGCAGCGGACGGAACATATTTCTATATGGTTAAAGCGGTGGGTATTGATGGCAAAGAATTTTCGCAGCAGGGGCATCTGTTACTTGCGCGATAAAAGAGAAGCAAAAGAAATAAAAAACCGCCTGTTTAATTTCAGGCGGTTTTTTTTTGAATCTAAATCAGATCAGGAATGTGCTTCTGCTGTTTTGTTTTTCTTCCGAACAATAATTGCGGTGATAAGTGAAACAAGTATTCCTACAGGAAGAGGTTCAAGGAACGTAAATATAAATTTCAGAAAAGGATTATCAAACATTGCAAAATTTCCTTGTTGGGCGGCAATCTCTTCCGCGCTTGCACCGCTGGCTTTCAATTGCTGAGTTACCATTTCAGCGTACCTGTCGTAAAAATCAGGAATCATAAGTGATTGAATTACCATCCATCCAATTGTGTACATCAGTCCAGATGCAAGCGTGATAAGTAAAGCTACGCCTAATGCCCTGCCAAAACTAATGAATCCGCCTTTTACATTATTCCGATAAGCGCGGACGCCAAAAAAAACGAAGGTCATTGAAAGTAAAATCGTAGCATAACCAAAGATATAACCGAGAGAATTATTGAAGCAGGCTTCCCCGCCAATACCCGCGATGATGAACCAGATCCAGGAGATCATTCCTCCAACAACACCGTAAATAAGAATTTGTTTTTTCATGATATGTTTTTTTGTTGCCGCAAAACTATTTGTATCTCAACTGTTTCCCTTCATACTAAAGTATGATTTGTAAATAATTCTGCGTGAATTAGTACTAAGGTACGATTGCCGTTTGTTAAAATCAGGGAATCAGCCCCGCCGACTTTGCATTTTGAATAGCCTGAGTTCTTCTTTCAGCTCCCAATTTTTGGAAAAGATTTGAACTATGAGTTTTGACTGTGCTAAGCGATATAAAAAGTTTATCCGCTATTTCCTGGTTGCTGAGTCCATCTGCCATTAACTGCAACACTTCATATTCTCTTTTGCTGATACCGAGGCTTTCGAGTTCACTCTGATTAACAGTAAAGGGCGCATTTTTATCAATTATTACTTCCCTTACAATTTCTTTTTCTACAACAACTTCTTCCTTAACAATAATCTTTTTTTCTACTTCAATGATCTTTTCCTTTCTCCGCGTAAGTTTATTTCCTGCCCATATTCCAACTCCCGCAAAAATCAAAGCAATAATTCCTCCATAAATTTCAAAAGAATATTCCAGCAACAGATATTTATATTGAGCGAATCTCAGAATAAGCACACCCGCGGCGAGCACAAGTCCATAAAGTAAAATCTTTTTCAGCATGCGCTTAGATCATCACGTCAAAATTCATTAACGCCATTTACCGTTGTGTATTTCATTGTGTATTTTACACCCGGATTAATGTATTTATAGGCGCTGTGGCTCATTAAAGCTGCCTCGTGAAAACCGCAGAGAATTAATTTGAGTTTGTTCTTGTATGTATTGATATCGCCTATAGCATACACGCCCGGAATATTGGTGGAGTAATCTTCAGTGTCCACTTCGATGGCGTTTTTATCCAGGTTCAAGCCCCAGCTTTCTATTGGTCCGAGCTTGGGACTCAAACCAAAAAGAGGAATTAAATTGTCGATACCAATTGTTTGCTGCGCCTGAGTTTTACAGTCTGTTACCGAGATCTCCTCAAGTTTTCCATTTCCACTAACAGCCGCAATAACAGAATTCAGATGTAAATTTATTTTTCCGTTCGCTGCAAGTTTCATTACCTTGTTTACAGAATCAGGCGCTCCGCGAAACGATTCACTTCGGTGAATGAGCGTTACTTTTTCAGCCACATCAGCTAAGAATATTGTCCAGTCTAGAGCTGAATCTCCTCCTCCGGCAATAGCGATTTTTTTGTTCCGGAAATTTTCAGGATCAAGTACCATGTAGGCAATTCCTTTTCCATTCTCAAATCTTTCAAGTCCTGGAACCTCGGGTTTTCTTGGCTCGAAACATCCTAATCCCGCCGCGATAACTACAACCTTGCAATGTATCTGCGTTCCCATATTGGTCGTAAGAAGAAAATCGCGTTCATCTCTTTTCTCAAATTTTTCTATTCGTTCGCCAAATGTAAATGTTGGATGAAAAGGATCGATCTGTGGTTTGAGATTATCTACCAGTTCCTGCGCCAATACAGTTGGAAAACCCGGTATATCATAAATAGGTTTCTTCGGATAAATTTCAGAAAGTTGCCCACCTGCCTGCGGAAGAAAGTCGATGAGGTGGCAACGCATTTTTAAAAGTCCGGCTTCAAATACAGCAAAAAGTCCAACCGGCCCCGCGCCAATAATAGCAATATCTGTAGTGATCATTTTTTCGGTTTTCTTTAGGGATAAAAAATTAATCAGGATGCAAAGTTAATCATAGTGACTTATTCTATGCGATTTTAATGCTCCCGCAGACGAACAGGCTCATGTTAATTTTAAATGATCCTTTCCACGTAATAACGCAAAAGGTTATAAGCCCTGTTGTATTCGTCTTTGAACTGATCCGAGCTATATTGCGAAGGATGGTAGTCGGCGAGCTTTTCAAAATTTCTTAAAATGTTGTTGAACTCCGGTTCTTCCATTTTGCTTATGAAAAGCCTGCGGTTTTTTTCGAGCAGGTTATAAATATTCTTAGCGGAACGGTGGTTTGCCTGTCCTGCTGATTCACTGATCTCATTTATTATTTTT
>CBIHPU010000275.1:0-5495 GCA_966211935.1 uncultured bacterium
CTGTTTATGGAGATGTAGAAATAGGCGATGATTGCTGGATTGGTCCGAACGTTACAATTATGGATGGAGCGCGGATAGGTAAGAATGTAAAAATTTTTCCGGGCGCGGTAGTAAGTGCCATCCCACAGGATCTGAAATACAAGGGAGAGCCCACAATAACTGAAATTGGTGACAACACTGTAATTCGTGAATGCGTTACCATCAACAAAGGAACTA
This sequence comes from uncultured bacterium, assembly GCA_966211935.1. Lineage (GTDB taxonomy): Bacteria > Bacteroidota > Bacteroidia > B-17B0 > Aurantibacillaceae > AM-1111. The sequence goes on from CBIHPU010000275.1 coordinate 217, forward strand.
TTGACAGAAATAAAACAGCTATCGGAAAAAACTGTTTACTTATGGCGTATGTTCACGTTGCGCATGATTGTTTCATTGGTAATAATGTGATTTTAGCTAACAGCGTCGGTTTAAGCGGACATATCACTATTGATGACTACGCAATAATAGAAGGGACAGCGGCGGCGCAGCAGTTTATCAGAATAGGCGCGCACAGTTTTATCGGTGGCGCTACGTTGATACGCAAAAATGTTCCACCATATGTAAAAGCGGCCCGCGAACCAATATCTTATATCGGTGTGAACACAGTTGGACTGGCGCGTCGCGGATTCGACAAGGAAGTGATCAAGCAGATAGAAGATATTTACAGGATACTTTTTGTGAAAGGATATAATATGAGCAAGGCGCTGGAAATGGTTGACAACGAAATTCCCGCCAGTGATGTAAAAAGTGAGATCCTCGAATTCATCCGCAGTTCTAAGGATGGAGTTATCAGGGGAATTTAATTTTCACATTAAACTCCATGATGGCAAAGCGTGAAAAGCAATACACTTCATATTTCCCTTACTAATATTTCCAAACGCTTTCTCGCTGAGTGGATCTTTCGTGATGTAAACCTTGAAATTTCGTCCGGAGAAAAAATAGTTATTCTGGGCCCGAACGGATCAGGTAAATCAACGTTGTTACAGGCTGTTTCCAGTTACCAGATCGCTACAAAAGGGAAACTCGTTTACAAAGAAAACGATAAAATTCTCGAAGAAGAAAACATATTCGAAAGAATGACGATCACAGCGCCATATCTTGAATTAATTGAAGACTATTCTCTTCGCGAAAGTATCGAGCACCAGGCTATCTTCAAACCATTTCTTCCCGGATTGAACACAGAAAAAATAATTGAAATAAGCGGATTGGGAAAGAAGAATGCAGATAAACCGATTCGATTATACAGCAGTGGAATGAAACAACGCGCTAAACTTACGTTGGCGGTGCTGGCTGATTGTCCTTTGTTGTTACTTGACGAACCCTGCAGCAATTTTGACAGGAATGCCGTTAATTGGTACGATCAATTGATTGCGGATTACGCAATGCATAAAACAATTATTGTTTGTTCAAATAATGTTCGTGAGGAATTCAGTTTTTGTACAAGAGAGCTGAACATAGAAAATTACAAGCCGGCAGAAAAGCTGAACTGATCTACTTCTCCCCTATCATTTCCAGGATCGCGCCTTCTTTCAGGCTCCATGTTGTGCTTCGCATCTGCTTCAGGTTGAATTTGCGCAGAATGTAATTCACGAACAGAAAAGAAACTACAATCATTTCCACACGCATCGGAATCAATCCATCCATTGCGTTCCGCTCATAAACGGTTGACGCGATCACTCTTTTCGATACCTCGTAAAACTGATCGAGATTAAAAGTGTACTCGATCTTTGCCTCGGAAAAACTCATCGAATTGTATTTGACATCAATTAGCTCCGCAAATGAATCAAACGCGCCGGAAGAACCGATCAACTCACTTACCGGGTTAGACTCAACCGCTTCCGTTAGAGGTTTAAGCTGCTCGTCAAAATATGCTTCGATCTTTTTAATTGTGTCTTCTGAAACAGGATCCTCCGGTTGAAATTTAGAAAGGATACGCGCGGCGCCAAGCAGGAAGCTCTGCGCCCAAAGCATTCTCTTATTGTTCGCAATAATGAATTCAGTGCTTCCGCCACCAATATCCATTATCAGTGAATTTTTCTCCTTCAGTTTCGCGGCAGCTGAATTACCCAGGTAAATCAGTTCGGCTTCCCGTTCTCCGCTGATGACTTCAATTTCCAACCTCGCAACGCGTTTCGCCTCAAGCATAAATTCATTTCCGTTGGTTGCTGTGCGGATCGCACTCGTAGCTAACGCAGCAATCTTACCAGCTTCATAACGATCAATCTCCTCCTTCATTCTTTTCAAAGCGTCAATCCCCCGCTTAAAAGCTTTTTCTGAAATAATTCCTGAATTGATCGTACCTTCTCCAAGCATGACGGGAATACGATACGAAAAAACCTTTCTGAATTTTTTTCCTCCCGACAATTCAGCGATAATCAGGTTGAATGTGTTTGTTCCCAGATCTATAACGGCTACTCTTTTCATTCCAATAACCTCACGGTGATAATTATTCCTGGCAAATAAATGATGACGAAGATGTTATAATTTCAAACAAAAGACAACTAAAGTTTTAAATATACTCAATAAATTAGTAGAGTGAAAAAATTATACTTGTTGCCGCCGGTTCTCTTTTTTTTCTTGTTTTGCTGCACACCAAAACCGGAAAACGATAAACGTAAAATATTTTCCTCACAGCAAGGTTCTCAACTTTTTTCCATTGCGGATAGCCAGAACTATAAGATAGTTCACGTATTTACTAATGTGCGTTCTTCCATTCCTGCATACAGTTACGTTTTATATCATCGGGGAACTCCTCAACCATCCGTTAATTTCAAGGCGCAATATGTACAAACTCCGGTTGAACGAGTTGCATGCCTCTCAAATATTTTTGTGGGATGCCTGCAAAAATTAAATCTGGAAGAAAAGATTGTAGCAGTCGATAATTCAAAACGCATCTGCAACGTGAAAGTCCGTAGTATGTATAACGACGGAAAAATCCAGGAGCTTGCTGTAAACGATCAACTTAACATTGAATCGACCTTGCTTTTAAAACCAGATTTAATATTCACGTATGGAACAGGTAATATTGAGAACGATATAGACAGACGTTTAATAGATGGAAGAATTCCGGTAGCCATAAGTGTTGATCATTATGAAAATTCTCCTTTAGCGCGGGCATCGTGGCTTCGCTTTGTTTCCGTTTTTTTTGAAAAAGAAGATCTGGCAGATTCATTGATTTATCAGACAGAAAAAAAATATAACGAACTGAAAAATCTCACCGCAAATATCAAACAAAAACCATCTGTACTGACAGAGGTGAAATATAACGACACCTGGTATGTACCGGGAGGAAAAAGTTTTATGTCACTGTTGCTGAAAGACGCGGGCGCAAATTATTTCTGGCAGAATGATACAAACAGCGGAAGTCTTGCGCTGAGTTATGAAGATGTTTTCCTTAAAGCAGCAGAAACGGATTACTGGATCAATGTTCACCATTGGAATAATCTGGAAGATTGCCTTAAGCAGGATGAAAGAAACAAGAGTTTTAAAGCATTTCGCGACAGAAATCTGTACAACAACAACGCACTCACCACTGGCGAAGACGGCAACGCTTATTGGGAAACCGGACTGATCTCTCCTGATGAAATCCTGATGGACCTGATTAAAATTTTCCATCCGGAAATTTTACCAGATCACCAATTAAAATATTACCGCAAATTAAATTGAAACAGGGAAGAAAATATTATATCGACTATCTGATTCTTGCGGTCTTGCTGTTGGTATCATTCATATTTTCTCTTGGAACGGGATCTTCGGAAGTTGGATTCACGAAAGTTTTTGAAATATTAAAAGGGGAACAGGTAAACACCGCCTATGAAATGGTTTTGTTCAACATCAGGTTACCAAAATCAATAACCGCGGTTTTAAGCGGTTTCTCACTCTCATTATGCGGGTTGATGATGCAGACATTGTTCAGAAATCCACTTGCAGGACCATATGTACTGGGAATAAACAGCGGCGCAAGTCTCTTCGTCGGTTTTATACTTACCGGAGCAACTTTTTTTGGTATCGACCGGGATTCTATTATTTATTCATTGAGTGTACCGCTCTTTGCCACAACCGGCGCAGTACTAACACTTATTATTATTCTCGCGGCTTCATGGAGAATAAGAAACAATGTTACCCTGTTGCTGACAGGAATAATGCTTGGATTTATTTACGGCGCGCTGCAAAGCGTAATGGAATATTTTGCAAACTCCGCAGACCTGAAAAATTTTGTGATATGGAGCATGGGAAGCATTGGAAATGTTACGTGGGATCAATTAAAAATTTTCGCGCCGGTATGTTTAACAGGAACCATATTTTCGTTTCTTCTCATCAAACCATTAAATCTTTTATTACTTGGCGATAACTACGCACGCTCGTCCGGATTGAACATAAGACCAGCAAAGTGGATGATCATTATTCTGACAGGAATTCTTTCGGGTATTACAGTCGCCTATTGCGGTCCAATTGCTTTCATCGGTCTTGCAGTTCCTCATCTTTGCCGAATCTTATTCAAAACAAATGATCATGCTGTACTTATTCCGGCCTGTGCATTGTTAGGTGCATCTACCCTGCTGTTGTGTGACGCGGCGGGACGTCTATTTTCCAATGAAATTGTGTTGCCACTAAATGTAACAACCGCTTTGTTCGGTGCGCCATTAATGATCTGGCTCCTTTTTAAAAATAAAAACTTTTCATCCTGAACGCAGCTGAAAACATATTAGGAACGCGATTATTAAGTGCCGGATACGCCAATACGCATCCTGTACTGAAAAGACTTTCATTGACAATTTCTCCAGGACTTACAGGAATAATCGGGGTCAACGGTGCTGGAAAATCTACATTGCTTAAAACAATTGCAGGATTGCTCGAACCTATATCAGGAGAAATTTTCTTCAATGAAAAAAGGATAGACACGATTTCCTATACAGAAAGGGCGCAAATTTTAAGTATAGTTCTAACAGAAAAAATTAATGTTCCCTATTTAAGTGTATTTGAACTTGTTTCAGCAGGCAGGAGCCCATACACAGGCTTGACCGGGAAATTGTCCGGCCACGACATTGCGATCACAAAAAAATACATTGAAAAATGCGGCATTGCTCATCTGTCCGAAAAATTGTCGGATGAAATAAGTGACGGAGAAAAACAAAAGTGCATGCTCGCCCGTGCGCTGGCGCAGGAAACTCCGGTCATTATTCTTGATGAACCGACATCCTATCTTGATTTCAAGGCCCGATACGAAATAATGGAGTTGCTTAAGAAAATATCAATCGAAGAGAAAAAAATTATTCTATTCTCATCACACGATCTTGAGATCGTTTTTAAAACTTCTGATCGCTGCATAGTATTTTTAAAGGACGATATCATACAGCAAAAAACTTCGGAAATAATTTCGGGACCTGTTCCGGAACAGTTATTTGCGGGAACAAATTTGTATTTTGACAAAGCAAACGTAACTATAAATTATAAAAATCTGCATTGAAGTGGAAAAGGCATTTATAAACTGGAGCGGAGGAAAGGATTGCATGCTGGCGCTCCATCACATTCAAAACGAAAAAAAGTACACTATTGAATTTCTTTTCACAACGGTTTCTGCCACGCTGAACCGCGTT
>CBIHPU010000276.1:0-5487 GCA_966211935.1 uncultured bacterium
AAGAATTGGCTGATAAGGCAGCAAAGGAAAAGTTGGAAAAAGCTCGTCAGGATTCATTGAAAGCAGTCGCAGCAAAAAAAGCCGAAGAAGAGAAATTAGCGAAGGAAAAAGAGTTAGCTGATAAAGCAGCAAAGGAAAAGTTGGAGAAAGCTCGCCAGGATTCTTTGAAAGCAGTCGCGGCGAAAAAAGCTGAAGAAGAGAAAGTAGCGAAGGAAAAAGAGTTAGCTGATAAAGCAGCGCGCGAGAAATTGGAAAAAGCTCGTCAGGATTCTTTGAACGCAGTCGCAGCAAAAAAAGCCGAAGAAGAAGAATTAGCGAAGGAAAAAGAGTTGGCGGAAAAGGCTTCGCGTGAAAAAATCGAAAAGGCAAGAGCTGACTCATTAAAAGCTGAAGAGGCTAAAGTAGCTGCAAAGAAAGCTGAGGAAGAGAAATTGGTGAAGGAAAAAGAATTGGCTGACAAAGCTGCTCGTGAGAAATTAGAAAAAGCGCGCCAGGATTCACTCAAAGCTGTAACCGCAAAGAAAGCGGATGAAGAAAAGCTAGCGAAAGAAAAAGAACTTGCAGATAAAGCTGCGCGCGAGAAACTTGAGAAAGCTCGCCAGGATTCTATAAAAGCCGTTGCTGCAAAGAAAGCAGATGAGGAAAAATTGGCGAAAGAGAAAGAACTTGCAGAAAAAGCATCCCGCGAAAAACTTGAGAAGGCAAAAGCAGATTCTTTAAAGGCTGAACAGGCTAAAATAGCAGCGAAGAAATCTGAGGAAGAGAAACTGGCTAAAGAAAAAGCTGAACGTGAAAAAATAGAGAAAGCTAAAGCGGACTCGATAAAAACTGTGAATGCAAAGCTCGCGGAACAAAAGGCCGAACAACAAAGGCTCGCAAAGATGAAGGCTGATTCGCTAAAAGCTGAGCAAGCCAAAATAGCTGCAAAAAAAGCGGCAGACGAAAAACTGAAAAAAGAAAAGGCTCTTGCTGATAAAGCCGCGGCAGACAAATTGAAAAAGGCACGTGAAGACTCATTGAAGTTAGCGAACACAAAAAAAACACCGGTTGATACAGCTAAGAAAACAACAGCTGTAACGAATACCACTACTACCACACCTACCACTACGACATCAGCAACTGTATCTGATGAAAATTCAACTTCGGGCTCTACTGAAAATTCAGGTGGTGGCGGACCCGCAAAGCATACAGTAAGAAAAGATCTGGGTAACGACAAATACAAAGAAATTATTTCCAAGGCGAACCGATTCCTTACCTACAAAAAGTACCGCGAGGCAAGATCCTTATACCAGGAAGCTTTGTTGTCGAAGCCTGATGACGAATACGCCAAAGGAAAAATTGCTGAAATCGACAAGATTCTTGAGGGACTGAAGAAATAAATTCCAATCATAAAATTACCGTATCGTTGTTTCTTATTTGTGTTATATGTTTGGTAAATTAAACGTATGAACAAAAGAGCGATCTTTTCACTTTTCTTTTTTGCTGTTGCGCTGTTTTCCTATTCTCAGCGGGAAGACGTCAACAAAATAGATTCACTAAAAAATAAACACGGTAAATGGATTGTGTGGCTGAATGAAACCATGCAGGAAATAAAAGACTCCACCAAAGCTGTTTATTTCAGATACACGTATTATGATCATGGCGAGAACATTTACCCTATGGGTCCAATGGGCGACAAAGGCTGGAAGCTGAACATCGCGCAAAAAAGTAACATAAAAATAGGTAACGCGGTTTTGCTGGATGGAGACTATAAATGGTATGATAAAAAAAACATATTGCGGTCACACCAGGTTTTTGAAAATGGTGAGCACGTTCTTTATCGCTGGTATTATTCCTCCGGAGAATTGGACCAGATCTTTGATTATAAAAGAAAATGGCGCGGACAGCCGCTAACGTACAGAATCTGGGAATATAAAAAAGACGGAACTGTAAAGGGTCGCTACTACATGCGCAAAGAACGTAACTGGCAGTTTTTTAATGGCGGACCTGATTCGGTTGCGACTACACTCAATAAAAAAACCGGAGATAGCTTATTTGTTATTGCTACTTCTTTTTTTCATGGAAAAAAGATCTCGGAAGAAAATTTAATTTTTATTACTGCAGGGCAAATTTTAGATCCAATGGAAACAATAAAGAATGGAAACTCAAGACAGTGGTATGTCGACGGAGTATTGTTCAATCCGCTTCATCATGGAATTTCTACTACCTGGTTTCCGAGTGGCAATAAACGTTCTGAAGGAAAGTATGAATTTGGCCTAAAGACTGGGGAGTGGAAATACTGGAGTAAAGAAGGAAAAGAAATTAAGGATGTAGCTGAAAAGGCGCAGGATTGATGGATGAAATGTTGCCACTTGTTGTTCGGCACGTAGCAAACTTTTTTTAGTCTTTGTTTTGTCTTACGACAGAGGTACATTACTCGGTTGCAATCTTCTTAAATTCTTTCCTTGTAAAAAATCTTTGACTCTTAAATAAATCGACCACGCATCTCATATTACTTCCATCAACGATTAACAGACTGACATAATCAGATGGTTTTTGTTGAGCCCCACAAATAGCTATTGCAACAGTAGAATCGCTTTTGTCGAGGTATGAGAATAATTCACCTTTGGATACAAACTTGACATTGAACGGATAAACAGTTTTTAAATCATTCAAATCAACAATCTCCGGATCAATATCTTCTTTGCATAGTAATAAGGTTTTTTTGTGCAATATTTTATTGTTTTCTGGACCATATCCTTTTTTATAAAAAGTATAGCCTGAAATCCCACGCGCACAATTTTGAAGATAGCGCACCAAAAAAACAGTTGTGTTTATATCAGTCATGAAAAAAGATGTTGCCGTCGTTTTACCCCTAAAATTAAGATTTGCAGAACTAGCATAAAATCCGGAGGGTGGACCAGCAATGGGGGAGTAATCAGGGCCATGCACCCATTTCACATAGCGAAAGAAATTTAAATTCATATGATACCAATCGCCTCCGTTAGATCCAAATTGTTTTATGGGCTCGCCATTTTTAACAAGGCCGATGAAAGTGTAGTTTAAATCACCTTCGTATTTTGTTTCATGCTCTTTCTTTGTAATGAATTGATACTTTGTTATTGTCCAATATTTTTTTATTGCATATTTCAACGACCTGCTGAAATCGCTTGCAGTGTCATCATCCAGAATCACTAATGTTGTCTGGTTTTTTACTTCAGTGAAGCGAATAGATTCCTGACAATTACAATTCGTTGAAAGAAAAAACAATACTATAGAAAATAATATTGTCGTGGGTTTTTCAAGGAAATTTTTCATACGATTATTTTAAAGATTAATCAGTTCATTTTAATTGAATCATCTTTTGCAAAGTTATACAGTTTTTGAATCTTATAAGTACATTTTCCTTCAATCTAAATGGTAATTACCAAAGTTGTCAATTATGTCTTATAACTTTTTTCTTCATTTTTCTCTCCTCAATCTTTCTGACTAAGTTTCAGCTCAATTAATTTCACGATTCGAAGTTCAAATTTTTTTATCTCGGCTTTATTTTTAAAATAGCCAAAGTCGCTATTTATTTCTTTTCTTTCAATTTTGAAATTGTCCTTTGCCAATGATGAATCGAACTTCTTTGATATTGCTACAAATGCAAATGTCGTATAATTAGTATCATTTTCTGCCCGTATCCATGTCTGAACATTTTCTCTTGTATCACTGTAATAAAAAATAATATAATGAAATGGTGAGTCATTAGTACTATCATAATTAATTGATGTTGTATCATTCAACTCAGGATGTTCTTGCCTTATTTCTTCAATAACTTCCAACAATCTGCTCTCATTAATTTTGAATCTCCAAGTTTCAGCATGCGGGTAACTTCCCGCAACACCTGATTTAAATACCTTCCATAGAAACCCGACCCAACAAAGAAAAAATACAAAGATCAGAACTATTATAGACAACAATATCTTTTTCAAAATACATGCATTAATATTATAAAATAATTTTTTAACCTTATAATTAACCTTAGTTCCAATGCGCGCATTAGCCTATTACTAAATGTTCTTTCAACACCGTATCAAATAGCTTTCTCCTCAAAAAACAAACGAACTCAATTTTAAAAGACCGGGAAAATATTCTGAATCAATCAAATTTGTTTTCACAATCCTTCAGGTGCAAAGAATAATCGTTCATTATATAATATACTGTTATCCTTCCACACATTGCAAAAAATCTTTGTTACAAAGTTCTGTTTATATTTCTTTTACCATAACATCAAAAAATGAAGCTTAAGATCAACCATTCAATAAAATGGAACGGCAAAAAATTAGTAGAGGTTTTACATTCTGCTTAATCAAAATTGGATACTTAGTCATCTCAATACGGTATTCAGTAAAAAAATTCTTTGATTGGAAATAATTAACATGAGGCTTAGATCGTAATGAATTATAATATAAAGTATAGAGAATGTTTTTGTATAAAATAAATTTAATATAACGGACTGTACTGCCATATGAAATAGTAAAATTATAACTAGTCAAATTATTATTTAGTTCGGAAGCCACGCTTATAATTTTAGCCTCTTGCACTTGCTCAAACGATGAAAACAATTCTTTTTTTAATAAAGCAGTATCCAATTTGGATGTGTCAATTATTGTATACGAAACCTGATAGAAACCTTTGGAAACTGACGACATTAAAATTTGATCGTCATCTGTTTCCAGATGAACATTACCTGGGATTTTAACGAATAAAACGCTGTCCTTAGTTACTTGGCTGAATCCTACTCCTGCTGCAAAAACAATAAGCAGGAAGAGAAGATAACTTAAATTATATTTCAATAGTTTCATATCAGAGAGAATATTTTATCCAATTTTGATTGTGGCGGCCCCAACTCTTGAGTTTCCGTATACGGCAAGTTCCTTTTGCTTATACACATAATTACTTCCCACTGTACTTCGTTCGTAAATACTCATAGGGTTTTAGAAATAATTCACAAATGTCTCTCTATTATTGTCATAATTTATTTCCAATAAGTTATTTAATTGGAATAATCCTTTTAATTTTTCGAAATATTCTTTTCTCTTTGGTCTCATTACCCATACTGTCAGCAACAGTAATCCTAATTATTCTACATCCTTTTCGTGGAATTAGAATATTTTTTTCGATTGTATCTTTAGTAGGCAAATCGATAACAGCATTAAATATCGTATCCTTGCCGGTTTTGTAATACATGAAATATTCAAGTCCGTTATTATACCATCCAGTTTTTTTTCGCTCTGGTCCGAGTTCAAAATATGTTCGCCCAGTATTTCTATTAACGTAAGAATACATTGTAATTAAAGACTTCCTGTCTCCAGTTGTGCATGATAAAAAGACAATCAAAGAGATACCTGCTAGTTTTAAGATTCTCATTATTCATCCTTTTTGTAACTAAATTTAAATTTTTTTCTAACAAACTTAACAAGTTACAATAATCACCCTATTTATTTCGTTGTCAATTGAGAG
>CBIHPU010000277.1:0-5482 GCA_966211935.1 uncultured bacterium
AGGATTGAATATGCGTTTAGATGCAGATCTTGGAAGCCTTGTGCTTGCATGAACAGTAATGACAACATCAGATGCAGATCCCGGAGATGATGCTTATTGCGGAACGGAAGATGACATCGTAATTGACACTGTGATAACTGTTCGTTACATACCACAGTCTGTATTGGATGCCCTGGTTGAACTTTATGGATCTGCAACAGTAGCTAACCTGTTTGATCTGGCAAACCGTGCCCTTGGCGGACAGTCTACTGCCGGAGCAACTTTATCAGAAATCAACCAGGCTGTTTCGGCAATCAACGAAGGTTTTGATCACTGTAAGTTCCTTGTTGGCTTCTCTTCATCTCAGATTGCGTTACAGCAACAGACTGAAATCAATGAAGAAGCTTCAGGTGAAATTCAGTACTCAGCGTTCCCGAATCCATTAAAGGAATCTACAACAATTGAATTTGTATCAACTACAAATACAACGGTAGTTGTTGAGATCTTCAATGTGGAAGGACAACGTGTTGCCAGTTTGTACAGCGGAAACGTAACAGCTGGTGATGTAAAAAGAGTTCTGTTTGATACAGGCAATCTTCCAAATGGAATTTATATCTACAAGATAAGTTCAGAAGGAAGGATCTATACTTCAAAATTAATGCTGATGCGATAATTTTTGAAAAAGTGATTATTAATAACCCGGGAGTAAATTGCCCGGGTTATTTTTTTATCAGATTGTCAGAAAAACGGTTGATAAGTATAAAACGAATATATAATTTACTAGTCGCTCAGATTTTAATTTTGATCAGGTTAAGCTTGTCTTATCTAACAAACTAAAAAAGTCTATCATGGCAGTATTTGAAGTTACCGGTGGTCGCAAAATGAAAGGTGATATTATTCCGCAGGGAGCAAAGAACGAAGCGTTGCAGGTTGTCTGCGCGGTTCTGCTTACATCGGAAAAAGTAGTGATCAGCAATCTGCCCGAGATAGTTGACGTTCTGAAATTAATTGACCTCCTGAAAGAACTTGGAGTAAAGGCGGAGCGTACGGGGCATGAAGAATATACTTTTCAGGCGGATAATGTAGATATCGATTACATCGATTCTCCCGAGTTTAAAAAGAAGGGCGCGGCTTTGCGCGGATCGATCATGATTGTTGGTCCATTGCTGGCTCGCTTCGGCAAGGCATTAATGCCGAAACCGGGAGGTGATAAAATCGGACGCAGACGGGTGGACACACATTTTATCGGATTCGAAAATCTTGGTGCCAAATTCAACTACGACGAGGAGAACGAAATTTTTTCTGTTGACGGAAAAAATCTTCGCGGCACTTACATGTTGCTGGATGAAGCATCTGTTACGGGAACTGCCAATATCATTATGGCAGCTATCATGGCGGAAGGAACCACAACTATTTACAACGCCGCCTGTGAACCCTATATTCAGCAACTCTGCAAAATGCTGAATAAAATGGGAGCGAAAATTTCCGGTATAGGTTCAAACCTGCTTACAATTGAAGGCGTAAAAAAATTGAAAGGAACAGATCACCGCATTCTACCCGATATGATCGAAATAGGATCTTTTATCGGGATGGCGGCCATGACGCAATCAGAGGTAACAATTAAAAATGTTTCCTGGGAAAATCTTGGAATAATTCCTTCCACTTTCAAACGTCTTGGTATAAACCTGGAAAAAAGAAACGACGACATTTATATTCCTGCGCAGGATCATTACGAAATCGACACCTACATTGACGGTTCTATTCTCACAATAGCGGATGCAATATGGCCAGGCTTTACGCCCGACCTGTTGAGCATTGTTCTTGTTACAGCCACACAGGCAAGAGGAACTGTTCTCATTCACCAGAAAATGTTTGAGAGCCGTTTGTTTTTCGTTGACAAACTCATTGACATGGGAGCCAAGATCATTCTTTGCGATCCGCACCGCGCTACGGTTATTGGGCTTGATCGTCAGCAGCAATTGCGCGGAATACAAATGGCATCGCCCGACATACGTGCAGGAGTTTCTCTCCTTATCGCCGCGCTGAGCGCAAAAGGAAAAAGCACCATATTCAACGTCAATCAAATTGACAGGGGCTATCAGCATATTGATACACGTTTGAATGCCATTGGGGCGGAAATAATCAGGAAATAAACTTCTTAAAGATTATTAAAATCCCACCGGTACTCATTATGAACGAAACCAGTCATCCGGTATTCAGCAGCTGATTCCGTATATTTGTAATATCATGAAGAAGCCATATTCCTCAGAATAAAAACTGAAAATGAATATGGCATTTTCAAATGACCACCGGAAAAATAATATAACCACATGAAATTATCCCTGAAATATTTGCTGTTTATAGCTCCGGCAATTGGTTTATTGATCTGGATGGTTTCATGCAAGACCGGAAAAACAAATAAAACGGAAACAGTTGAAAACTGGGATCCGCCTGCTAATATTATTGAAGGACTGAGCAAGGGAAATAAGGCTCCTGATCTTTCGTTTAAAGATCCTAATGATTCTGTTATCTCACTTTCATCTTTACGTGGCTATTACGTACTGGTTGATTTCTGGGCGAGCTGGTGTGGTCCCTGCAGATACGAAAATCCAGCAGTGGTTCGCGCTTATAAAAATTACAAGGACCAAAGATTTATTAATAAAGCAAAAGGATTCAGAATATTCAGTGTGTCATTAGATCAAAGTAAAAACCAATGGATAGCAGCAATTAAAAAAGATAGTCTTAACTGGCCCTATCACATCAGCGATCTGAAAGGATGGAACTCAGAACCCGGCGCGAAATATAAGGTTGTTTCCATTCCTACCAATTGGCTGATTGATCCGCGAGGAATTATCATTGCACAGGGATTGCGTGGCTTTCAACTTGAGAAAACACTGCAGAATTATATTGACACGGCTCAAATAGCTGATCCTGCAACTAAAAGAGGAAGAAAAAATCGCTGATAATTACCCGTTAACTTATTTTTTGAAACTTTATACTTCAGAGAAGCGTAACGGCTGATCTGATAAAAGTATTTAAAGAACTGTTGCTCGTCAGCTATGGCACGGGGTTTGAAATTAAAGAGTATGATTAATTTTATAGGAAGTATGCGCTATTTTAATTCATTTATTTTATTGTTTATTTTGATTCCTGCAGGATTGTTTCTGTCGTCTGGCGTTGAGCAAAAGACAGATCATAACCTGACCCATCTTACCACAACTATTGAAAAACGCGGACTTACTACAAGAAAAAACACAGCGTTCAAACCGGGAGAGGTTCTTACCTATCGCCTGCATTACGGAATAATTGACGCGGGCGTGGCGATTCTTGAAGTAAAGCCACAACTAAAAACCGTAGCGGGCAGAAGATTGTATCATGTAGTTGGAAACGGCTATACGAAAGGATCATTTGACTGGTTCTATAAAGTGCGTGACCGTTACGAAACTTATATTGACTCTTCCGCGCTTGTTCCCTGGATGTTCATGAGGAGAGTAGATGAAGGCGGTTTCAAATTCAGTCAGGACTATATCTTCAACCGTTACACAAACAAGGTTGATGTTGGCAATAACGAAGTGTTTCCGATCAAAGATGACACACAGGATATGATCTCCGCTTTTTACGCTGCACGGAATATCGACTTCAGTAATGCTAAGATCGGAGAAGTTTTTACAGTTGAAAGTTTCGTTGACAAAGAAGACTGGCCGATGAAAGTTAAATACGTTGGAAAAGAAACCATCAAAAGTGATATCGGTAAAATACGCTGCCTGAAGTTTCGTCCAATCGTTCAGAAAGGTCGTGTATTTAAAAAAGAGGAAGACCTTACTGTGTGGATCTCCGACGATCCGAATCACATTCCGATCCGGGCCGAAGCGAAAATTTTAATCGGCGCTGTTAAAGTAGATATTACGAATATTCAGAATAATCTATCACCTATTGCGAAGGTGGAGTAATAAAACAGTTTTTCCATCTTGAAACCGGCCCGCTTTTTTTATTAACCGAAAGAAGCAATTTGTTCAAAACTATGTTTTTCCGGCCCTCTATGTCTTTGTAATTTTATACGTTGCCGGTCCTTCGAAAAAAGGAAGGAAACGGAAAAGACAAACAGGCCATGAATGTAAAAAAATCACCACCAAAAACGGATAAGGAAACGCCGTTAATGAAACAATACAACAGCATCAAGGTGCGATATCCTGATGCGATTTTATTGTTCAGGGTAGGAGATTTTTATGAAACCTTTGGTGAAGATGCAGTGAAAACCTCGGGCGTGTTAGGAATCGTTCTAACCCGACGCGCAAATGGTGCTGCCGCCTATATCGAACTGGCTGGCTTTCCTCACCATTCTCTCGACGCTTATTTGCCAAAGCTTGTGCGGGCAGGTTACCGCGTAGCCATCTGCGATCAGCTTGAAGATCCAAAGATGACAAAAACCATTGTGAAGCGGGGCGTGACGGAGCTTGTAACTCCCGGACTTTCCTACAATGATAAAGTGCTTGAACATCACACCAATAATTTTCTTGCAAGCATTGTTTTTGACGACCGGGGAGCAGGCGTAAGTTTTCTGGATATCTCAACAGGAGAATTTCTTGTTGGTGAAGGAAGCGCGGACTACATTGACAAGCTTATTCAAAGTTTTAAGCCATCTGAAATTCTTTTCAGAAAGGATCAGAAAAAATTACTCCAGGAAAAAATTGCCGGAAACAATAATTATTTTGGCCTGGATGACTGGGCATTTACGCGTGATTTCGGATATGAATCACTCACTCGTCATTTCAATACAACTACACTTAAAGGTTTTGGAATTGACGACATGACCCACGCCATTGCAAGCGCGGGCGCCATCATGCATTACCTCAACGATACGCGTCACGATCAGATTGGCCACATTTCAAAAATTTCGCGCGTTGAAGAAGAAAAATATGTCTGGCTTGATCGCTTTACCATACGCAACCTCGAAATTTTCGGTAGCAATAATGAAAGAGGCACTTGCCTGATAGATGTTATTGACTCAACAGTTTCTCCAATGGGAAAGCGAATGCTGAAACGCTGGGTAGCGCTTCCTTTAAAGGATCTGAACCTCATCAACGAACGACTGGATGTGGTTGATTATTTTCTGGCTCAGGAAGAGCTTAGAAATAAATTAAGACAACGCTTCACCGAGATCGGGGACCTGGAACGTCTTATATCCAAAGTTGCTGCCGGAAGAGTTAATCCACGCGAACTGGTTCAGTTAAAAAAAGCGTTGCAACTCACCGCGGAAGTTAAAGAACTCATCTCTTCGGTGGAAAATATTTCGTTGAAAAAAATCTCTGATCATCTCGACACCTGCAGTGGAATGGTGGAGCGCATTGCCAGAGAAATAAAAGAAGACGCTCCCGCGCTGCTCAATAAAGGAAATGTAATTGCAGAAGGAGTTGATACGGAGCTGGACGATCTCAGAAAAATCGCTTTCTCAGGCAAAGATTATTTACTTCAGATCCAGCAGAGAGAAAGCGAAATTACAGGA
>CBIHPU010000278.1:0-5469 GCA_966211935.1 uncultured bacterium
TACAGAGTCCGGAATTCCAATCTGGTTGAGCCATCGCCTGATTATTTCTCCCTCTTTATGATCAGCGTGTTCTATGCTTCCACTTCCTCCGGTAAAAATTATTTTTTTTATTTTCTGCTGCTTTAACAGCCACAAAGTTTGAAAAAGTCGGTCTGAACTACGCAGAAATTGTGGTTTCTGTAATTTTTCGTTGTACCAGGTCATGCCTCCCATAACAATTGCATAATCAAAACTCTGTTCCTGTTCAGGCGCGTAATCAGTTTTGTCATACTTGATTTCCCACGCGCGCATAAACTCGTCCGCTATAAATGAATTAGAAAAAACATAGATCATTCCGATAGAGAGCCAGAAAAGTTTTTTACGTTTTGTTTCTTCTTTTGAAAGTAAAGCAAATACCAAAACCGCGATGATCCAGGTTAATGGCATCAACAGAAAAACCAAAATTTTAGATAGTACAAAAAACATTTTTAATTAACTCTTATTAATCGCCGTCTCCGTGCCCTTGAGTTTCCTGCAACTGGTGCCAGTCGAATGATCCTGTTGTATTTGATTCCCACCAGAATTTAGTTCTCGCTTTTTCAGGGACACTGCCGTTCCATTCGTTCATTGTTTCGCAATCAAACAATCTTCCGTTGATCATAGTATAACGAACACTTTCTGAATTACGAATATCTTCAAGCGGATTTTTATCGAGAATTAAAATGTCTGCAAGCTTTCCTGTTTCAAGCGAGCCAAGATATTTTTCCATTCCAATATATTTTGCTCCGTTAATAGTTGCGCATTGCAATGCCTGCATATTGGTCAATCCTCCGGCCTGCAGCATCCATAACTCCCAATGAGCGCCAAGACCCTGCAATTGTCCGTGAGCGCCCAGATTCAGACAAACGCCCGCGTCAAATAATTTCTTGCATGATTTGGAAACAAGAATCCATCCATTTTCATATTCTTCATCTGGAATTATCTTGCGGTGACGTGAACGCGTATCTATAACATAGCGCGGAGTGAATTTCAACAGGCGATCTTTTTTCCAGACCTCAGTTTTCTGGTACCAGTAATCTTCTCCATTAATTGCGCCATACGAAACAATAAGAGTAGGAGTGTAGCCTGTTTTTGATGCACCCCACAATTTAATTACGTCATCATACAATGGCGCGATCGGTAAATTATGTTCAACGCCTGTATGTCCATCTATAACGTGCGTCAGGTTGTGCCATGTTGTAGATCCGCCTTCGGGATAAACCATAACTCCATATGCATTTGCAGCTTCAATAACCTGCTGGCGCTGCTCTCGTCGTGGCTGGTTATAACTTTTAACTGAGAATGCTCCGAAAGCTTTTGTTCTTCTTATCGCGGATTTAGCGACTTCCAGAGAATTTATAACTGCTTAAAAATCGCCATCTGCGCCATATAAAATTGTTCCGGTAGAAAAAATGCGCGGACCAACCATTGTTCCGAATTTCACCATTTCACTCTGTGAGAAAACCATTTCTGTGTTGGATGAAGGATCGTGTGTTGTTGTTACACCGTAAGCAAGGTTAGCGTAATAGCTCCATTGTTTCTGCGGATTTAATCCTTGTCTGAAAGTTCCAAGATGCGCGTGCACATCAACAAATCCAGGCATAATAGTTTTTCCATTGCAATCCATCACTTTCGCGTCAGCGGGAATTTTTATATCAGAAGATTTTCCGATAGCTGTAATTTTATTTCCGGTTACCAGGATGGTTCCGTTCTCAATTACCTCACCGTTTTTCATGGTGATTACGCGCGCGTTTGTCAGCGCGATAGTTCCTGTTGGTTTATCTGAGTTCACAACAAGATTCACTTTGATACCAACGCTATCCATTGGCGGAAGTTTTTCGGGAGCGCCGGCCATAAATGAAAAACGATTTTTCAGATCCGTTGTAAAATATTCTTCGCCAAGTGTCCAATGTAATTTGTTTCCATCTTTACTCCAGTGAATATTGATGCCTGCGTCTTTGGCAACCTGCGTACTCGGAACAACTCCTGTATTCGCGGAAAGATCAATTGTTTTTCCCGTTAATGGAAATGCGGCGATATATACTTTGAACAATTCACGATAAGCGATCCATTTGTTATCCGGAGAAGGAATAAATTCGTTTGTATATTTTGAAGTAAAATGTGTGCGCGTTTCATTTCCGTTCAGATCGCAGCTTTTTAATTCATATCCTTCGCCTTCTGACTGGTAAAAGATCCTGCTGCCATCTGCAGTAAAACGCGCGTTCTCACCTTCTTTTGTAATCAGAGTTGTTTTACCTCCGGTTGCAGAGATTAAATAGATTCCGGGTTCTGTACAGAATGCGAAGCCCTGCGCGTCGTTACCGGATTCCTTCTGATAGACTATTGTTTTTCCATCGGGAGAAAAACGTGGAGTTCTGTAAATTCCTTTCTCAGTTGTAATGCGTGTTTTTGATTTATTATTCAGGTTGTACTTCCAGATTGCGCCGTATTCTTCATCATTCCATGTAACATAGACAATTTCAGTTCCGTCAGAAGAAAAAGAAGGTTCCGCTTCAAATGCGCGAATCGGATCAGAATCAGAAAATAATTTTTCTGGTTTACCATTTGGCAAATCTTTTTTCCATATTGAACCAATCGCGGAAAAGAGCATGTAAGATTCATTAGGAGCAGTAACACAGTTACGGATAACTTTTACCGTAAAATTATCAGGCGCCGGATCCTGTTCAAACTTTACCGCTTCGCGGATTTTATGGTTACACTTTGCTGTAAAGGGAATTTCTTTCAGCTGAGAAGTTGTGATATCGATATTCCAGATCTTTCCCTGCGACCAAATGATGATATGATTTTTATCCAGCCACTGAAAATTTGAATACACTCCGAAAATAGCCCAGGCTTCTGTTTGGTCCTTACTTAATTTATCATATACGGGCCACTCTTCACCTGTTTCCATATTTCTCAGGTATAACACAGATTTTTCACGAACGCGGCGAACGAATGCCAAAGTTTTTCCGTCTTTAGAGATCTGTGGACGAAAAGCGCTTCCATTTCCTCCGGTTACATATTCATTTTCTCCTTTTTCTAAATTGTAACGCTTAATTACATAGATCTGGTTGTTCGGATCTTTATTGTATTGAAAATATCCGCCAGGATAAACATCTTCACTGTAATAAACATATTTTCCGTCAGAAGAAACGCATGGTTCTCCAAGGTCCTGCTGATCATTTTTCTTTTTCGTAAGCTGAATTCCTTCTCCGCCTGTAAAATGGTACATCCATAATTCTCCTGCTCCCAATGATCTTCTTGATGTAAAATGTTTTCTTGCTATGATATAATTTCCATCCGCGCTCCAGACAGCGTTGTTTAATAATCTGAAAGTTTCTTTGGTAACCTGTTTCGCGTTGGAACCATCGCGGTTCATCATCCAGATATTATCTCCTCCGCTGGCATCACTGGTAAAAGTTATTTTGCTGCCATCAGGAGAAAATCGCGGCTGCACTTCAAAGGCTAATCCGCCACGCAACAGTTTCGCTTCGCCTCCGGTTACCGGCATGGAATAAATATCGCCCAGCAAATCGAAAATAATTTCTTTTCCGTCAGGGGAAATATCCAGGTTCATCCAGGTTCCTTCTGTAACGGTGAACTCAGTCTGCTTGAACTTGCCGGGAGGATTTGACACTTCCCAACCTTTTTTTTCTTTTTCTTTAACCTTGTTTTTGTTTTTGCCGTTTTGAGCGGATAACACCAGTGCTGCAGATGCCAGGAGAGTCAGAAAGATACTTTTCATACTTCAAATTTAGAGGCATAAAAATACGGATTTTGTTTGCTCTATACGGACAGTAAAGTTGTTCAGTGGTTATTTTACTTAGAAAATAACTCTTTTTGGGTTGTAACCGGTATACTTTGTCGATGTTTTCTGAGTTATATTTACCGACAACAGCAAAGTAATACAAGAGTTTTTAGCTGGGATTCTACAGAACAGGACAACGTGACTAAGATCAAAGTTATATATTGGTTTCCTTTTTATAATGATAATTCACCAAGTATACGTTACCGGGGACAGTATTTATTGAAAGAGCTGAATGAGAAAAAAAACATTAATTATTATCTTGTATTTCCCGGTTACACAATCACCTCGATTTACAGATTTGTAAAAGCGTATGCCGGCGCATTATTCTCTTCAGAAAAGTCTTCACTGATCGTGTTTCAAAAGATTTGTTCAAATGGAATTTATGCAAGGTTATTAAAGTTTCTCACGAGAATTAAAAAAACAAATACAGTATATGAATTGGACGATGCCGATCATTTGCGTTTTCCGGTAGAAACGATGAATTTTTTTTTGTCGAGGTGCGCCGCGGTTTCAGTCGGTAGCCAGGATCTGAAACGTTATGTTTCAAAATTCAATTCAAAAGTTTTTGTTGCAACGTCGCCTGTACCAGACCATTCTTTTACAAAAAAGCCCTCTGGAATTTTTACAGTAGGATGGATCGGAGACTACGGAATTTCGGACAACAATGAACAGGATTATTCTCATAAGAAAACATTGTTCAGTCTGCTTTTTCCCGCACTGCGAAATATTGACTTTCCGATTCGATTTGTGCTAATGGGTGTTCATAACGAAAGGGATAAGAATCAGATTCTTGAATACTTTAAGGAAAACACGAATCTTCAGATTGAGATTCCGTTAAATATAAACTGGAAAGACGATAATTTTTTGTTTGATAAGATCAGCGAGTTTGATTTCGGATTTTCTCCATTGATTGATCATGAGTTTAATCGTGGCAAGTCAGCTTTTAAAACGAAACAATATTTATCCTGCGGAATTCCTGTGATCGGTAGTTCAACAGGCGAAAATAAGTTTTTTCTTATTAACTGTTATAATGGTTTTGTATGTGACAATGTAATGGAATTTGAAACAGCCATTCGTCGTGCTTTTGAAATGAGCGCTGATGAATATGAAAAATTAAGCAGCAATGCACTTGCTGATAAACATATTTTTTCTCTTGAAAGAGTAAGTAATTTCTTTTTGGAGCAACGGGACGATAATGAAATTACTGAGCGGTGTCGTGGGTTGACGATTATAAAATAAAAAAGCCGGAGATCGTGTCTGCCGGCTTTTTATTTTTTTATTAAAAATTATTCTCTCAAAAATTTCTTTGTTATACTGTTATTTTCAGTAGATATTTTCAGAAAATAAATACCTGATGCAAAATTCCTGACATCAATTGTAATCTGATTCTTGCCATATTGACTTCTTTCATTGTCAAGTTTTTTTATTTCCCTTCCTGAAACATCCAGGATTGAAACGCTGATCTTTTCGTTTTGCGCAGCTATGAATTTCACATCCATCACATCCTTCGCCGGATTCGGACTTAAAATAACATTTGCAATCGTTTCGTAATCCTGGATTCCAGTAGTAACCGTATCCACCAAAACTCCATTACTTGCAACACAATTTGAAAACAATCCTGCTCCGTTCTCTGATTTTACATT
>CBIHPU010000279.1:0-5467 GCA_966211935.1 uncultured bacterium
CCAGGATGGACAATACCTGATGTTGGCACACCACAGACAACAGATAAGAATTCTGGCTTGTACGCGCTGGAACTTGAAACCACCATGCAGGATTGGGGCGTTAGCGTTGGTTACGCTTCAACAGGTACTCCAACTCAAACAGGAACAGTTGGTGGCCATCCATACAACATTCAGCAGGATACAATTGCGTTTTACTATAAATATACAGCAGCTGATGTAAACGACAGCGCTGAGATTTCTGTAATGTTCAAGCAAAACGGAACGATGATAGGGGGACAGTTCAAGAGATTAGGGAACGCAGCAAATTACACTTACGTTGAAATTCCTTTCAACCTTGGAATGGTTCCGGACAGCGTAATTATTTCATTGAATTCTTCAAAGTTTCCAACGTCTCCATCTTATGTAGGTTCAATGGCTAAATTTGATGACATACATTTCAAATCGCAAAATGCTCCGGTTGCGGGCTGGACAGGATTAACTACTGTTTGTGCTAACCAACTTTTCACATTAACTGATACTTCGACAAACTCTCCTTCAGGATGGTTATGGACAATGGTTGGTGCATCACCTGCAACATCCAATGTAGCAAATCCAACACTTTCTTATCCTGCTGCAGGAACTTACACGGTTACACTTGTTGCTTCAAACGGTGCGGGTTCAAGCGCCCCTGTTTCTAAAACAATCACCGTTCTTGCTCAGCCAACTGTAGGTATTGCCTTCGCTCCAAACGACACAGTTTGTGCGGGAACATCGGTAACTTTGAGCGGAACCGGCGCAACTTCATACGCATGGGATAATGGCGTAACAGATGCAGTAGCATTTACTCCAACTGCAACTGCTTCTTATATTGTAACAGGAACTGATGCCAACACTTGTACTAATATGGATACAATTACTGTTGTTGTTAATGCACTTCCAAATGTTGCATTTACAATAACACCAAACGATACAGTTTGTGATGGCGAAATGATCACTCTTTCCGGAACAGGTGCTGTGAACTATACATGGAACGGTGGAGTTACTGACGGAGTTGCGTTCGCAGCAACTTCTTCTTCAAGCTATATTGTAATGGGTACAGACGCTAATGGTTGTACGAATAACGATACAGTTGATGTAGTAGTAAATTCGTTGCCAACTGTTGGTCTTGCAATTACTCCGAATGACACAGTGTGCGAGGGAACAATGGTTACACTGAATGGTTCCGGAGCAGTTAGCTACGCATGGACCGGCGGTATCACTGACAACACACCATTCGCTGCAACAACAAGTACATCCTATATTGTTACAGGTACAGATGCAAACGGATGCTCAAACAATGATACTGTTGACGTAGTGGTAAATGCATTGCCAAATGTGACTTTCGCAATTACTCCAAATGATACAGTTTGCGAAGGAACAATGGTAACTCTAACAGGTTCCGGTGCGGCAAGCTTATCATGGACAGGCGGTATTACTGACGCAACAGCATTCGCTGCAACTTCAACTGCGTCTTATATTGTTTCGGGAACGGACGCGAACGGTTGTACAAACAGCGATACCGCAGATGTTGTTGTTAACGCGTTGCCTTCGGTATCATTTTCAGTAAGTCCAAATGATACAGTTTGCGATACTACCATGATCACTTTGAGCGGTACAGGTGCGGTGTCATATAGCTGGAGCAACGGCGCGACAGACGGTGTAGCATTTACACCGGTTACTGGTAACTATATTGTAACAGGTACTGATGCCAATGGATGTATGAATTCTGACACAGCTGCAATTACAGTTACTATCTGCACAGGAATTGAAAATGTAAATGATGCAGGTAATTTCACTGTATATCCGAACCCAATGAGCGCTGGAGCAACAATCCAGTTAAACGGTTTAACTGAGACAGCAACAATGAATGTTGTTGATATAACAGGAAGAATTGTTCGTTCATCTCAGATCGCGGCAGGAACAAACACAGTTTCTTTTACACGTGATGGACTTGAGAATGGAATCTATTTCATCCGTATTTCAAGAAATGACAAAATGATTGCAACAACTAAAGTTATTGTTGAGTAATATTAAATCTGAATAATTAAAAACCCCGTCTTAAACAGGCGGGGTTTTTTTATTTCCAGACTCAAGCTTTAGCTTTTCAGGAACTCATCAACCCGTTCCGTTGGCCTGCCTATTATTGCTTTATTTCCCTTTACAATTATCGGGCGCTCAATAAGGATAGGATGTTTCACCAGAATTTCAATCCACTCTTTTTCTGAAATTGTTTTTCCTTCAAATTTTTCCTGGAAAATGCTTTCCTTTTTCCGGATGAGGTCTTCTGCTTTCATTCCCAGTTTTTTTAAAAGGATATTCAATTCCTCTGCCGTTGGAGGAGTTTCCAGGTATTCAATAATGTTGTAATCAGCATTATTTTTCTTCAGGTGATTCAATGCTTCACAGCTTTTGCTGCAGGTTGTTTTGTGGTAAATGGTAACTTTCATGGTCTGTGCCCTTAAAGTTACGCAATCATTTAAAAGAATTCCGCTTGCTTTCTTTTTTAAATTTGTAATAACCTATGATCACACCTCCTTATTTAAAACAAGGCGATTCCATCGCGATTGTTGCAACGGCAAGAAAAATTTCTGATGAGGAACTTCAGCCTGCAATAGAAATGCTCAAGGCTGCGGGTTATAATGTGGAACTAGGGAACAATCTTTATAAATCGTTCAATCAGTTTGCAGGCACAGATGAAGAAAGACTTGAAGATCTGCAATGGGCGCTGGATGACGGGAACATTAAGGCGATACTAATTGCGCGCGGTGGATATGGCACGATCAGGCTGATAGACAAAATAGATTTTTCACGTTTCACTGAAAATCCTAAATGGATAGTTGGTTACAGTGACGTTACAGCTTTACATTGTCATGTGCATTCACTTTTTAAAATTGAAACAATGCACGCAACGATGCCGATAAATTTCAAGGTCAATGAGGAAGCGGTGAAAACTTTACTTCTGGGATTGAAGGGGAATTTGAAGTCATATAATCACGAAGGAAACGCGTTAAACAAAAGCGGCAAAGCGGAAGGCGTTTTGGTTGGCGGCAACCTGTCATTGATCTATGCATTGGGCGGAACACCATCTGACCTGAATACTAATGGAAAAATATTGTTTCTTGAGGATCTTGATGAATATCTATATCACGTGGACAGAATGATGATGAATTTAAAACGATCGGGCAAACTGGCCAATCTGAGCGGAATGATTGTTGGCGGCATGACGGATATGAAAGACAATAAAATTCCCTACGGAAGTTCGGCTGAAGAAATAATTCTGGACGCCGTGAAAGAATATGATTACCCTGTTTGCTTTAATTTTCCGGCCGGGCACATTGAAAGGAATCTGGCACTGTACATGGGAAAGAATATCAAACTCGAAGTAAACACTCAATCGGTTTCTGTCTCTTTTATTCAGTAAAACTTGCCGCATAAAAAACCACTCAAAAAATTGTGAGTGGTTCAATTAATATTGTTTTACAGTTAGTTCTTATTCGAACTTTTTGTAGTCTGCAGGAATAACGAACGCAGCGTTCTCAATTTTTTTAGGCTCAATTTTCAGCATTTCAAGTTTTCCGACCATTGTTCCATTTAGTTTGGTTTCAGTCGACATCATTGGCATTGATCCCGCGGGCAGATCCTTGATCTGTCTGAAATAAATGCTGGCTCTGTCTTTTCTGTTCCATAATTCCACCATTGGGGAGAAGAATTCGAACTTCGTGCCTTTGCTTTCAGGAATGTAGATCCAGTAAGAAATTTTTGTGTCCTCTTCAGGAACTGTTACTATATATTCAACGCATTTGTATTTTTTCAAAAACGTCTTCGTGTTTTTCGTTTTTTCAACTTTAGGCGCTCCCTTAATTACAGGTGGAACATCACTTTTATGAAATCCCCATATTTTGCGTACGGGACTGGTATGCTTTACTGTTTTTGTATTCAAATCGAACAAAAAGCTGCCCTCAACCTGGCCGGTCTTTTTTCCAAGCTGGTCAAGTTTGATGTTATTTGTTTTTACAGTGTAAATGTTGGTTGTGGTGTCCCCTTTCAGAATTCCTTTAAAGGTGATGGTCCCCTCAAAAGTTTGCGCAATGGTCATGGCACTGATTGCAAGCGCGCTGAGTAATAAGGTAAGTTTCATTTTAGGTTCTGGTTTTGTTTGTAAAAATCCTTACAAAATTGTTTATCAACAATTACCGTGCTAAACATTTTACCGACTAATTTACAGATTTTTACAATACTTCATACTATGGAGAAAAAGGATACCGGTTTTCTAGGTGAGGAGAGGGCGGCTCAAGTGCTTCTTGAAAAAGGATACACCATCCTGGAACGCAACTGGTTTTGCAAAAAACAGGAAATTGATATTATCGCCACAAAAGACAACTCGCTTGTTTTCGTTGAGGTAAAAACCCGTTCAACACGTGAAAACGGCGATCCCGCTGAATGTGTGACCCGTAAGCAGCGAAACGGCATTATTAAGGCCGCCAATTATTACTTAATGGAAAAAAATACGGAATACGCCGAGATACGTTTCGATATTTTCTCGGTTTTTGTTTATAGCGGCGGTATGGAAATTGATCATATTGAAGAAGCTTTTTATCCGCTTACCAATGAAATTAAAGTTTAAACTGGTCTTTTTCCCGTTTGTTGTTTCAATTCTGTTTTACAATTGTACAATGCTTGAAAAACAGAACGCGAATAAAATTACAGGACTCTCAAATCCCGAATGTGTTATTCTTTATGGAAATAATATTTATGTCAGCAATATTGGAGACAGTGAGCCGACGAACGAAAAAGATGGTGATGGATTTATCTGCAAACTTTCACTTGATGGAGATACCGAAGATGAAGATTTCATAGAAAATCTCAATGCGCCAAAGGGAATGGCTGTAATTGGCAATGTGCTTTATGTCGCGGATCTTGATAAAGTAAAAGGCTTTGATCTTGCTGATGGTAAAGAAGTGTTCGTTCTCGATTTTGCTTCTGAGAAGACGGTTTTTCTAAATGATCTGGTTGAGTGGAAGAATGGCAGGTTGCTGGTTTCAGCAACAGATATTAATAAGGTGTTTGATATTGATCCCGCTTCCGGAAAATTTTCGGAACTGAGTTTTTCCGCGGAGGTGGCAGGCGCCAACGGATTGTTTTATGACAATGTCAACGATATAATTTATATCGCTACAAAAGGAGAGAACGGAAAGGTGCTTAAGGCCGAAAAAAACGGTGATATGTTCCGCCTTTCAGCAGTGCTTATTACGCCCGGCAGTCACGATGGACTCTTTGTTAATGGTGACATCCTGCTTGCTTCTGACTGGATATCCGGCACTATAAAAAAAATAAATCTCAAAACATGGGAAGAAGAGCAATTACAGTTTTCTGAGCCGGAGAAATTTTCGGGTCCGGCGGACTTCGCGTATGATCTTGTTACTCAGCAGATCTTCATTCCTGAAATGAA